>JBKJYC010000543.1:0-9421 GCA_046715885.1 Usitatibacter sp. | reverse complement strand
GCCCTTCTCGGGGCGCGTCGGCGCGGAGGCCTCGGCCACCAGCACGTCGCCATTCGGCAGCACGTAGACCCAGCGCGGGTGGGCGAGTCCGGTGGCCAGCGCGGCCACCCGGGTCCCGGGCGTGGACGTGGGCATGACACCCGCGGGCCATCCCCTGGCGGGCGCCACATGGACGGTGGGGATGAGGGATTGGTGCGGAGGCGGGAGCTCGGGATTGGGGCCCATGCCCGCGGTTTCCGGGAGCCGCGCCGAGCTGCCGCAGGCGGACAGCAGGGTCACGACGAGGAGGATGGGGAGGCGATCAGTTGCCATGCGTGACCCTCCTCGAAAACAAATACCATGACACGGGCGCCGAGGACGGGCTGTCGGAGCACTCCTACGCGGCTAGCGCCGGCGCGTGTCGCGAACGAAGGGGTTGAGGCGGTCGATGTCCTTTTGCACCTGCTCGCGGCTGCGCTCATAGACCAGCTCGCGGCCCATCACGCTGCCGGAATAGGCGAGGCCGTTGCGCGTGGGGCTGAGGTCGCACTTGACGCTGTGGGGGCCTTCGCCGAGGACCACGGTGATGCGCTCCGCGCGCTTGTTGAGGATCACCACCTCGAGCTTCTGCCCGTTCTCCGTGACTACCTGGATCTTTTCGTCGTTCATCGCGTCCTCGTGAGCTCTACGCCGTCGACCACCATTTTCCACGCCTGGCCATCCTGGTAGGGCGGCTTGCTCACGACGAAGGTCGTGCTCAAGGGGCCCACGCCGACCTCGAAGTTGTCGCCCGTGAAGCCTTTGATCGGGCCCTCGACGGACTTGGTCGAGCCCCCCTGCAGGCGCTTGTACCGCACGCTGCCGTCCTGCGTGATCAGGAGGTACATCGAAGGCTCCTGCCACTCTCCGACGAACGCGGCCTTCTCCGGCGGCACGGGTTTGCCGCAGGCGGCGAGAAGCAGGCAGGCGAGGAACGTGGCGAGCATTCTCATGGCATCAACCTATCGCGTTGGGCGAGGGATGGGAAGCAGCGGGTCCAGAGGGCGGCCACCAGCAACGTTCCCACGCCCCCTACGATAACCGACCCGACGGCCCCGAGCCATTCGCCCGTTGCGCCAGCATCGAGAGCCAGAAGTCGGTCGAGATGGCGAGAAACGCTCGTCGCCCGCTTCCGGGGTGGCGGTCATGCGGCGTACAGCCGGAGCTCCTCGGGGTCGTCGGGCAGCGAGACGGTCTTCTCGAACTTGAGGCCCAGCTTCTCGAGGAGGCGCGCGGAGCTCTCGTTGTCCGTGGAATTGATGGCCACGATTCGCTTCAAGCCGAGCACTGCGCGGCCGTGATCCATGCAGGCCTTCGCGGACTCGAACGCATAGCCCTTGGCCCAGTAGCGCGGCAGGAATGCGAAGCCGATGTCCATGTCCTCGAGCCCGTCGCGCTTGATGAGCCCGCAGATACCGAGGGGCTCGCCCGTGGCCTTGAGCTCGGTGAGCAGGGAACCCACGCCGTGGCGCTCGTACATCGCCATCACCTTGGTGGTGATGTAGCCGCGCGCGTCGTCGAGGGTGCGGATGTTGCGTTCGCCGATGAAGCGGATCCAGGAAAGATCGTTCAGCAGCTCGAAGATGAAGGGCGCGTCGTCCGGTGCGAGGGGGCGAAGCCGAAGGCGGGGCGTTTCGAGGACATCCACCCGCGAATTATAGAGAAAGTGGGAGCAGCTACTTTGCTCGCAGCGCGGCGAGGATCTCCTTCGGGTCGTAGCCCTTGATGATCTTCCCATTCACGTTCAGGACCGGCACTCCGCGCACGCCCAGCGCGTCGTATTGGCGGCGTCCCTCTTGCGACTTCTCGATGTCGAACTCGGTGTACGGGATGCCCTTGCCCGCGAGGAATGTGCGCGTCTGGCGGCAATAGCCGCACCAGTCGGTGGCGTAGAGGATCACCGCGCCCTCCGGGACGTTGCGCGGGGTGCCCACGAGCAGGTCCTTCGACCACACCTGGTAGACGACGATGGCCAGCACCGCGGCGATGACGAGCTTCTTCATGTCACTTGGAGGAACTTCGACGTGGATTCGTTCCCCTTGAGCGGCCGCGCGCAGGGGTCCGCCGAGCTCGGAGTGCCGCTCAGGCGTCGCGCTTGTAGCGCGAGCCGGTGCCCGCGGTTTCCCGCAGCTCGCTCCTCACGTCGGTAACGCCCTCGATGGACGAAGCGACCGCGATCGCATCCGCAGCGGAAAGGCCGCCCTCGATCACGCCGGAAAGCACGACGTTGCCGCCATCGGCCTTGACCGAGATGGTCATCTTCGCCGTGCGCGGGTCCTGCCGCAGCGCCGCCCGGACATGCCATTCGGTACTCAAGTCGTTGAATACACGGATCGACCTCTCGGTCTTCTGCAGCCGGTCCATCCGCATCACGTTGTCGATCCCGTCCACGCACTCGTCCACCGTGAGCTTCTCGGTGCTGAGCACGAGGTCGTACTGCTCCGGGTCGCGCCAGTCCACGCCGAAGTGGCGTCGCGTGATCGCCGCCTGCGCCTCCTCGCTGAGCGCGATCTCGTTCTCGACGAACGCGCGGTCATCGGTATCCAGGCGCGCCATCATGCGCGTCACGCGCATGTGCAGCGGCGCGCAGACGCGTACGCGGATCACGTGGGGGACGTCACGCAGCAGGTGCGCCGCACCCCAGCCGCGGATGACCGCGACATCGTCGCCCTTCAGCAACCGGAACGTCTCCTCGGCGGTGAAGATGGACAGGCTGGTCTTGTCCGTCGTGAGCTTTTCCCAGATGCCCGACTTGCCGTCGAGGAAGCGCACCACGTGGCTCTTGCGCAGGCGCATCTTGTTGGCAAGCTGGTCGAGGATCTCGTGGTAGATGACTTTCTGGCCCCGACGCGCGGCAACGCGCTCGGCGACGTCCATGCCCAGGGAGCCCATTTCCCGGCTCATTGCGATCAACGGCATCCAATCCTCCCCTTGCCCGCCCGCGGAAGTGGGCGTAGCGAGCGAAAATGCTACACCTTGTAGCCTGCTCACGCCTGCGAGGGAATCGGCATGTCGCCAAGCAACGTGAAGACGGTGATCGCCCGGCTACCGCAGAGGGATCGCGCCGTTCGACCGAATGACGCCATCACCCTCCGGACTCAGGACGAAGTCGAGAAACCGCTTCGCCGCCGGCGTCGCCCTCCTCGAATCACGAACAGAAAGTCTCGCGTGAGGAAGTAGCGGCCGCTCTTCACATTCTCCGCGGTGGGAGCAACGCCGTTCAGGCTGTAGAAGAACTTCTCCTCGACGATCCGATCGCCCTCCCACCGCTGATAGGCCAGCTCATCCATTCGCGTGCGCGTCCCGTCGTGCCCCTCGAACTCGAACACCCGGACCACCACGTGGTCGCCGCTCACGCGCGCAGCGCGTAGAACTGCTCGATGGCGCCGACGTGGTCGTTGGTTTCGACCTTGGCGATGAACCCTTCCAGCACTTCGGGCGAGGGCATCGGAAGGTCAGGGTTCACTCACTCACCGATAAATTTCCCGGCCGGCGACTTGACGAAACTGTCCGTGAGCGGAACGAACGCGCGCAGCCCACCGTCGTCGATGGTGCCGAGGACTCGTACATTCCCGCCGGGCTCATCGTCCCAGGCCACTTGAAACTCGAGCTGCCAGGTTCGATGGCTGTCGCGCGCGATCTCCTCGGTCAGCACCGAGTCGATCTTTTCCACCAGCTCGGCGTAGGTGAGCGGCCGCAATTTGGCCAAACGCTCCGCAAGGACCTTTCGCGCTTCGATGACGTTCATTCTTCTCCCTTGGCTGCAGCAACTATAACGACTTCGGTCATTTCCGATCGCTGGTCGCCCAGCGTCCCATCCTGTGCCCCAGCAGATAGCTCGCGTACATCGGGATGCCTATGAGCACGGCGACGCTCGCAATGGCAATCAGCAGGCTCAGCGGCAGCATCACCAGCCGAATGAAGAGCTCCTCCGAGGGGCCGTTGAGCGTGTACATGAGCAGGCCGGCGATCGCCAGGATGGCCACTATGGCCACGAGCCAGGGATGGCCCTTCGTGCGTTCGTAGCCGCGAGCCCCGAGCCAGAATCCCGGGACCACCCCGACCAACAGGCCGAGAAGGACCGCGAAAGCGACCGCCACCTCTCCGCCATGCACCTCTTATCCCCTTCCGCGGGCTATCCAAGCCAGGAAGCGTTGAATGATAACGGCGAATGTTCCCCGCCATGTCCCAGGCACAGGCCGCAACGGCATTCCCAGGAGTAGCTCGGCCGCCACTATCGGATCGTAGGCCGAGCGAATCCGCGTGATCTTTCCGTCCCGGATGTCCAACACGTCCACGCCCTCGAGACTGGTGCGCCGCCCCGTCGGCGCGTATCCGAGCGGACGAAGTGCATTCCGATGCGTCGCGGTGATTCGCCAGGAGATCGCGCACCGGCTGCCGTCCGCGGCCTCGCAAACGGGTCCGTCCACCTCGTAGCGGAAATCCGGGAATGCCTCGACCATGGCTTCGGCGAACTCTCTCGCCGCGGCGCGACCGCGGGCGGGTGGCGGCGCCATCGCCGAGTCGTACCACTCGACATCCTCGGAGAGAAGCTCGGAGAACGTGTCGAGATCCCGGGCATTCCAGGCTTCCAGGAGCCGCCCTGCGATATCCGTCGCCTGCATTGTCATTCCTGGAGGAATCGCGCCCGAGTCTCCGGCGCGGGCACCAGGCAGGAGTCGCGCCGCCGCGTGCCAGCGAGTGATGATTCGCACTCGGTACCCTCCATCACGCTCCGGGGCGGAGGTCACGAAGGTCGTTTCGGAGTAGTCAGCTGTGCGCTGGCAAGCACCATCTCTTTGCTTGCGACCTCAGGCGGCATTGCTCCACCTTTCCGCGGACGCCCGGTACCCGTGGGGCAGGTTCACCGCGGGAAGGTCCCTCACGGCGCAGAGGCAGAAGTCGGTGTGCTCATCGCTGAGTCGGGGCGAGAAGGCGCCGGCCAACGTGCACCCGTAGGTAACGATGCGCACGCATTTCCCCGGCACGACCTCGAAAACATAGGAGTCGATCTGCGCCCCGACGCTGATTCGAAGGGACAGCTCTTCCTCGAACTCCCGCGCCAGGGCGCCCTGAGGCGTTTCCCCGGGCTCGATACGCCCACCCGGCAGCTCCCATTCGTTGCGTGGATTCCTGACCAGGACGACCCCGCCCTCCACCAGGAGCACGCCCTTGATCGATATCGGAAGCGCGGTGTACGAGTCATTTCCCATTATCGTACGGCGGTGCTTCCGGATTCCATCGCGCAGTTTTCGCGCTTCCTCGATGAGTTGCTCTCGGGACATCGTTTCCAAGTCGGTATCCATAGCGGTTCCTTACTACAGGCGGATTGTCATGAACACACTGTTCGGGTCTTCCCGGTATTCGCCAAACGGCCCACAGTACGTGAAGCCAAAACTCTCGTAGAGTCTTTGCGCCGGGTTGAACGCTTCCATGGAGCCGGTCTCGAGGCTCAAGCGCTCGTAGGATCGAGACCGGGCGACTCCAACGATATGGGCGAGGATCGCTCGTCCCGCGCCTTTGCGACGCAGCGCCGTGGGTGTGCGCATGGACTTTACTTCGCCGTGCTTGCGGTCGAGCTCCTTGAGGGCACCGCAACCCAGAAGGAGCGAGCCCTCCCAGGCGGACCAGAACGTAATCTCGGGCTTGCGCAGCCTCTCGAGGTCGAGCGCGTGAACGCTCTCCGGGGGAGACAACTCGTACATGCTCTGCAAGTGCTCGTTCAGCAGCGCATGAATCGCTGGTCGAGACAGGTCGTCGATTTCGATCTTCATGGCGCCAGGAGCACCTTGGCGATGGCGGTGATGGTATTCCAGTTGCGCGTGGTGACCGGGACACCAAAGAGCCGGTCGAGCCTGCCGAGGTAGCTGATGACCTTCATGTGGCGCCGGTAAACGCCGAAGACGAACCGGTTGTCCCTCGCGAGAATCTTCAGCAGCCACTTGCCGGTGGAAGGAAAACTCATGGGCGTTGACGGCGCCGAGCGGGGGCGTTGGGACAGGACACCCACGAAGCGGACGATGTCGGGTTGCACGGGCTGGTCCGCGAAAGGATTTTGAGAGAGCAGCCCGACAATCTCGCGACCCTGGCAGATCATGATCTCGGCATCAAAGGGAAGCCTGCGTGCCAACTCGGCGCGGAGTTGCGCCCGGGTGACCGGCTGCCGGATCACGAAGGTGCCTGCCGCTCCGATGTTGACGGCACCGAGGTGCTTCAGTTTCTCGGTGAGCGTGGTAGGTCGGAGGGTCCTGTGACCACCGACATTGACCCCTCTCAGAAGAACCACCAGTGCCATGAGTTTCCTCCCGCTGGCGCCGCTCGAAACCACCGTGCCGCGGCCAGACGCTGCCTACGATCCTCACGGACGCCGTGATATGGCATAGACATGGTCGATGCTGGGCGCGTCTCGAAACATTCCGCAGCGGGACTCGATCATGCGCATTCCCACTCGTTCCAGCAGGCGTATGGAACGGACATTCAGAGGGTCGACGATTCCCAGTACTCGCTCGGCATCCGTCCACTCGAACACGAGGTTGATGACCTCTCGCACGGCCGCAGTGCCTATGCCGCGGCCTTGCGCCTCCGGCCTTAGCGTATAGCCGATCTCCGCACTCTTGCCATCGGTGGCGAGTGTTAGGCCGATGTCGCCCATGAGCGCGAGTTGGTCAGGCTCCGCGATGCCGATCTGCGTGCAGAT
The DNA here is from genome assembly GCA_046715885.1 of Usitatibacter sp. Classification (GTDB taxonomy): domain Bacteria; phylum Pseudomonadota; class Gammaproteobacteria; order Burkholderiales; family Usitatibacteraceae; genus Usitatibacter. The sequence goes on along the minus strand of JBKJYC010000543.1, from coordinate 2,706 downwards.
TCCGGGCTGCAGCAGCTCGAGGACGTTCATCCTCGCGAGAAAAGCGCTCGCTTCCGCGTCAGTCTTGGTGCCATACCAATCCTGATAGCGAACGATGAGCGGATCGTGCCGATACTGCTGAAACACCACCAAGTCCGACACTCTGAGCCGGCGCAGCACGGCGATGCCGGCAAAGCGAGGCAGGGGGTCGGTGGGGAGCATCTAGTGCGACGGTCGGACAGCGATGTCTAGCGCCCGAGTTGCGCGGCCGCACATGCTGCTACTTCGCGCCCGAGAGCCGCGCCACGATGTTCCACGGTCCGCTCCAACGCCTTGTTAGGCGGCGTCAGGTGCAGTCCGGGGACATGGGTAACAGATTTTTCTGGGGACACAGGAACACTCCGGCAGCCCCAGCAGGTGCCCATGCCCTGGAGCGCCACGACACCCATGGCCCAAAAGACCAAGTTCATCGCAGATCACCTCAGAGGCAGGTTCTCCATCTCGGACTGTGCACCAGCTACGGGATCAGCCGCAAGACGGGCTACAAGTGGATCGATCGCATGCATCGGACCCTGAAAGCCGAGGCCACGCGACCACCGTCTAACTCACGCCTCGCACAACAACGGCGTTTCGATCGCTTCCGGACCGAGTTCAATCGCGAACGACCACACGAGGCCCTGCAGATGCAAACCCCAGCCTCGCTCTACACGGCCTCGCCGCGGACGATGTTACCTATCTCCCCGACTGCTCAGTCTCACTTCTTCGCTTCTCCTTCGCTCGGCACCGCGTCCAGCGGTGACTCAAACGCGATGAACAGGACGCAGGGGCCGGCCTTCTTGCACTCTGCCTTGTGGGGCAGTTTTGCAGGACCGTACGCATAGGTGCCAGGCTTGAGTACTGCCGTTTTGTGTCCATCATAGGTAACGTGCAGCTCGCCTGAAACCAGCACCATGCGCTCCGCCGACGTGTGCCAGTGTCGCGGAATGGTAGAGCCAGCAGGCACCTTGAAGAAGACGTCGACATTGTTCTTGGCTGGATCGCCATGAAGAACCGCGATCTCGCACCCCTTCGGCAGGAAAGGTGGGCAAGGCCCCCACTTGAGTTTCGCGTCCTTCGCGGTCCACGATAGCGGCGGCTCCTGCGCGGACAACGGCGCCCCCGCAAACCCGCCAGCAAAGAGCAGCCCCAACGTCAACGCGACTTTCAGCGGCCGGCGTAGCATGTTTCGGCTATGCATGACATACCTCCTGTTGAGAAAGGATCGACTTCTCGGTTGCTGCCCAACGACCGAGTTGAGCGGCCGCCCCGATGCTTCAAGACCCGGCCAGCCGCGTGTAGCGCGGCGACAGGATGCGCGATGGTCCCCGGTCCGCTCCAACGCGTTGTTAGACATCACCTGCGCCCGATGGGGGCGGGAACAGCTGCTCAAAGAGTGCCTGGGTGCGAGGAGTGAGGTTCGCAGGATCAGGTCGCAGCAGGTCCTCTTCCGCGACGAGGACCTTGGCATAGACGGCTTCGAAGACGCGCTTCACCACGCCAGGCGCAACCACCTCGCGGTCATAGCCAGGGGTGAATCCCAGAAGGCGGTATCCCGCGCGCTCCAACGCAACCTGCATGTTCGGGACTTTCAGCGTAGCCATCGCGTAAATGAACTCGGCACCCATCGCCCGGCAGAGCGGCTCAGTGCCCACCATCAGGTGAACAGCGATCTTCGAGCCCCTGTGCGCCGGGGATACGATCAGCAACCTCCCATAGATCGTCAACGCTTCGATCTCTCGCTCGAAAGACCAAAGCGCCACAATTTCGCTCTCATGTTTTACGAGGAGTACGGCAACGTCGCGCTCCAACTCCCCGTCCAGGAATACTTTCTGTGTGTAGAAATCCTCTCGCAGGTAGCAACTAGCTGCACCAACGGTGATGTCGGGATGCCATTCCACGACGCGCCTGATTAGCTCCGGAATCTCTTCCCGCCGGAGCCGCTCAAAGTGGTAGCTCGCGGGCAGGGGAACCAACGTCGTGGTTTCGGCTAGGCTCGGCCAGTTCATGCACTCTCCCAGATCATAAGACGGCATCTCGTTCCTATAGATCGCCCGGAGTGAGGATTCGGGCCAGCATCTTGGGCCAATTTCTTCTCCGTCGTGAAATGCGAAGACGAAATCAGGATACCCGGCGCGACTGAGCGTGCGGTGAGACCCGGACTGACACTTGAGTTGCCACCCGACGGCCAGCAACGCCGCTTAGACGCGGCGAGCCTTCGTCGAAGGCCAGGAGGTCACGCCGCAATGCTGAAGGTGATCGCCTGAGGTCCGGTGTCGCTGTTTTCGAGACACTCGGCCAGTACTCGAATGGCAAGGACTTGCGCTTTGGCCATGGCGTCATCGGCCGACGTACCGTACGCAAGAACGCCGGGCAGCTGCGGTACTTCCGGAAGCCACCGGCCGTCGTCTTCGCGCTCGCACTCGACCTCAAAGTTCATGGCAATGCCCATTTTACGCCGCAGCGTACGAGATGCCTAACGACCGAGTTGAGCGGCCTGGCACGATGCCATGGCCGCGGCCAGACGCGGCCCACGCTGGCTCACGGTCCGCTCGAACGCGCTGTTGGGCAGAAGTCTCACTTCTTCGCTTCTCCTTCGCTCGGCACCGCGTCCAGCGGTGACTCAAACGCGATGAACAGGACGCAGGGGCCGGCCTTCTTGCACTCTGCCTTGTGGGGCAGTTTTGCAGG
>JBKJYC010000542.1:0-4776 GCA_046715885.1 Usitatibacter sp. | reverse complement strand
CGAGCTGTGCAACCAGCGCGGCATCCCGCTGCTCTTCCTGCAGAACATCACCGGCTTCATGGTCGGGCGCAAGTACGAGACGCAGGGGATCGCCAAGGACGGCGCGAAGATGGTGACAGCGGTCTCGTGCTCCAAGGTGCCCAAGTTGACCGTGATCCTGGGCGGCTCCTTCGGCGCGGGCAACTACGGCATGTGCGGGCGCGCCTTCAACCCGCGCTTCCTCTGGACCTGGCCCAACGCGCGCATCTCGGTGATGGGCGGCGAGCAGGCCGCCAGCGTGCTCGCCACGGTGAAGCGCGACGGCATCGAGGCGAAGAAGGGAAAGTGGTCGAAGGACGAGGAAGAGGCGTTCAAGGCGCCGATCCGCGAGCAGTACGAGCGCCAGGGCCATCCGTACTACGCGACCGCCCGGCTCTGGGACGACGGCGTCATCGATCCGGCCGACACGCGGCGCGTGCTGGGCCTGGCGCTGGCCGCTACCCTGAACGCACCCATCGAGGACACGAGCTACGGTGTCTTCCGCATGTAGGAATCCCATGGCTTCCACCCTCGCCATCGAGCGCCAGGGGCCCGTCGGCCTCATCACCTTCAACCGGCCCGAGCGCCACAACGCGTTCGACGACACCCTCATCGGCGAGCTGACCGAGGCGCTGCGCTCCATGGAAGCCGAGGACGGGTTGCGCGTCATCGTGCTCTCGGGAGCCGGGCGTTCCTTCTCGGCGGGCGCGGACGTGGACTGGATGAAGCGCGCCGCGGCCTACTCGAAGGACGAGAACCTGCGCGACGCCATGGCGCTGGGAGCGCTGATGCGCACGCTCGACCACCTGCGCAAGCCCACGATCGCGCGCGTGCACGGCAACGTCTTCGGCGGCGGCGTGGGCCTGGTTGCCTGCTGCGACATCGCGGTCGCGACACAGGACGCGAGGTTCTCCCTCTCGGAAGTGAAGCTCGGCATCATTCCCGGGGTCATCGCGCCGTACGTGGTCGGGGCCATCGGCGCACGCAACGCGCGCCGCTACTTCCTCACCGGCGAGCGCTTCGAGGCCGCCGAGGCGTATCGCATGGGGCTGGTGCACGACCTGGCCGGCGACGAGGGCGACCTGGACGACCGCATCGGCGCCATCGTGGACGCCATGATGCTGGCGGGCCCGGTCGCCCAGCGCGAGGCCAAGGAGCTGATCCGCGCGGTCGCCAACCGGCCGATGCACAGCGAGATCCTCCAGGACCCCGCCGAGCGCATCGCCCGGGTGCGCTCCTCGCCCGAAGGCCGCGAGGGTCTCAGCGCCTTCCTCGACAAACGCAAGGCCGCCTGGGTACCTGTCGACCCGGACCCGCCTACACCCTAAACTGGGACATTCCCCCGGAGAGCCGCCATGCTCCTGCGCCGCCTCGCTTCCACCCTCCTCGCCGTGCTGGCCTGCACCACCGCGCTGGCCGCCACGATCGCCGAACGCTCGCCCTTCCTGCAGGGCCACTGGTGGGACCCCAGCCGCTCCGGCAACGGCTTCGAGATCTTCAACGTCGGCGAGCAGGCGATGGCGATCTGGTACACCTACGACGAGGGCGGCGCGCCAGTCTGGTACACGGCGCAGGGCACGATGGTCGAACCGTTTTGGCCGCTCCTCAAGCACCGCTGGGTGAACGGGCAGCGCGGCCCCAACGAAGTGGTCGGGAGCTTCCGCTTCACGCTGCGCAATCCCGAGGCCGCGCAGATCGCCTTCGACATCCGCGGCCAGGCGGGCACCTGGTCGATCGAGCCCTTCCACCTCTCCGGCGTGGTGAACGAGGTCGACCACACCGGCTCGTACTACGATCCGACCAACAGCGGCTGGGGTCTCACGGTGACCCACCAGGGCGACGTGCTGGGCGGCGTGCTGTACACCTACGATGCCTCCGGCGCGCCGACCTGGTACGCGGGCTTCGATCGCGGCAGCCAGGGCACCGTGAACATGATCACGGCGCGCGGATCCTGCCCCACGTGCGCGCCTGTGCAGACCACGCGGCAGTCGGCCGGGACGCTCACGTTCGACTTCCGCGGCGAGCGCGAGATGATCCTGCGCAGCCAGCTCACGGGCGCCATGGCAGCCGGCGTCGGCGTGGACGGAGCGCGCATCGCACAGCTCGGCCGGCCCGCCTCCAGCCGCCGCGCCGACCGCGAGCTCGCCGCCTTCGCAGCCGACGAACCGCTCAAGCTCTACCTCGATGCCGGAATGAGGAACCTGTCGGCGATCAGCAGCGGGATCGAGTTTTCCCCTGCGCCGGCCCCGACGGCCTTCTCGACCACGAACCTGCAGGAAGCGGGTGTCGACGAGGCCGACCTCGTGAAGACCGACGGCACCCTGATCTACACGTTCGACGCCGGCGCCTACGGCCAGCAGACTCCCACGATTCGCGTGGCGCGCATCGGCATGGACGGTGGCGCCATCGGCCTCGTGGGAAGCGTGCCGGTCACGGGTGGCAGCATCGACTCGATGCGCAACGCCGGGCTGTATGTCCACGGCAACCAGCTCGTTTCCATCACCGGCACGCGAGCCTTCGCCTATGCTCCCTGGAGCCTGTGGGCCTGGTCCTCGTCGTGGACGCGTGGCACCACCAACATCGAGATCTTCCAGGCCTCGCCGACGGCATTGCCCACGTCCATCTGGCACGCGCAGGTGGACGGCCATATCGTCTCGTCGCGGCGGGTCGGGGATCGCATCTACGTGGTCTCGCGCCACGTGCCGTTCGTGGAAGGCTTCCAGTACGGCGCGACCAGCGCGCCCGCGCTCGCCGCCAACGACCAGCGCCTCGCAGCCACGACGTTGGCCGCGATGCTGCCGGGCGTGCGCATCAACGGAGCCGCGCGCGCGCCGCTCGTGGCGGCCGAGTCGGTGATGCTTCCCCCGCTGGGCACGCGCGCACCGACCGCAGACCTGGTGACGGTGTACGCCATCGACCTCGCCACCCGGCGCATCACGCAGTCGCTCTCGGTCCTCGGAACGGCGGAGACGGTGTACGCATCTCCCACGAACCTCTACGTCGCGACCTCGCGCTTCCAGTACCGTACCGCGCAGGGGGTCCTGCTCGCGGAGCCGGGTTTCTATACGACGGACGTGCACCAGGTGCGGCTCGGAACCGACGCAATGACCCTGGTGGGTACCGGAACGGTCGAGGGCACGCTCGGCTTCAACCCCGACAAGGCCGCCTTCCGCCTGGGCGAGCACCAGGGACAGCTGCGAGTCGTCTCCAGCAGCAACGTCCAGTGGGGCGGCACGGTGAAGAATCGCGTCACCGTGCTCCAGCCATCGGCCGTGGTTCCCGGCCTGCTGAAGACCGTCTCCTTCCTGCCCAACGCTCAGCGCCCCGAGCCGCTGGGCAAGCCCGGTGAGGTGCTCTACAGCACGCGCTTCGTCGGCGACCGGCTCTATGTGGTCACCTTCAAGATCGTCGATCCGCTCTACGTCGTCGATCTGTCCAACAGCGCCGATCCGAGGATCGCGGGCGCGCTCGAGATACCCGGCTTCTCCGAATACCTGCACCCGCTTCCCAACGGCCTGATGCTGGGCTTCGGCAAGGATGCGCGCCCCGCCCTGGAGATCGGCGACGGCACCTTCGCGTGGTACCAGGGGCTGCAACTGTCGCTCTTCGACGTGAACAACCCGGCACAGCCGCGCGAGCTCCAGCGCGTGCTGATCGGCAAGCGCGGAAGCCACTCGCCGCTGCTCACGACCCACCACGCGTTCGCTTCGCTCACGCGGCCCGGAGGCGCCCTCGCGATCGCGATTCCCGCGCTCATCCACGATGGCGCCGCCCCGGCCATGGGCAGCGGCGATTCGGCCTACTACCCTTTCCTGGAAAGCGGATTGCTGCAGTTCGAGGTCCAGGGCAGCGGCGCAGCCGACGCCCGGCTGGTCCAGCGCCCGAGCCTGATCACGCACCGCGCGGCCGACTACGGCCAGGGTTACTTCACGGATCCCAGTTTGAAGGGCCGCTCCGTGATCTTCCCGAGCGGCACCGTCTACGTCGGCAACGGGCGCTTCTGGCGCCAGGACGCCACGGGCGGCATCGTCTCCGGTCCCTTTTGAAGGACGCCTGCGGCGCGCCGGTGTAATCGCCCTCGCGTGTTCTCGAAAATCCTCATCGCCAACCGCGGCGAGATCGCCTGCCGCGTCATCCGCACCTGCCGCACCCTCGCGGTGCGCACGGTGGCGGTGTACTCGGAGATCGACGCCCACGCGCTGCACGTGGAGATGGCCGACGAGGCGTACTGCATCGGCGGCCCACGGCCCGCGGAATCCTACCTGCGCGGCGAGCGGATCATCGAGGTCGCGAAAGCCTGCGGCGCGCAGGCCATCCACCCCGGATACGGCTTCCTTTCGGAGAACGAGGAGTTCGCGCGCGCGGTCGAGAAGGCGGGCCTCGTGTTCATCGGCCCCACGCCCGAGGCCATCGAGCAGATGGGCCTCAAGGATCGCGCCAAGGTGATCATGGAGAAGGCCGGCGTGCCGGTCGTTCCCGGCTACCACGGCGAGGACCAGGACGATCGCTTCCTCGCCATGCAGGCGAAAAAGGTCGGGTTCCCGCTGCTGGTGAAGGCGATCGCCGGCGGCGGCGGCAAGGGCATGCGCCTGGTCGCGAAGGAATCGGAGCTCGCCGAGCAGCTCGCGGCCGCGCGGCGCGAGGCGAAGAACGCCTTCGCGGACGACCGCGTGCTGCTCGAGCGCTACGTGCAGGGCCCGCACCACATCGAGTTCCAGGTCTTCGGCGACACGCACGGCCACTACGTGCACCTCTTCG
>JBKJYC010000541.1:0-2756 GCA_046715885.1 Usitatibacter sp. | reverse complement strand
AAGCTCAGCTACAAGGAAACGCGCGAGCTGGCCGAGCTGCCCGGCAAGCTCGAGGCGCTCGAGCGCGAGCAGGAGGCGCTCACGAAGCGCCTGGCCGATCCCGCGACCTACACCGACCGATCGCTCTACATCAAGGCCCTCAACCAGCGCCACGATGCCATCGAGGCCGAGCTCACGGCGCTGCTCGCGCGCTGGGAGGCTCTGGAAGTCAAGCGGTAGCAAACAATTGGGGGTCTGGCCCCGACTATTTCAGCATCTCGTGGGCGTGGCGAAGGCGCTGTGCCATGGTGAAGGCGATCACGGCCACGAACACCCAGGTCCAGAGCACCAGGCGCGCCGAATCCAGGATCATCAGCGTGAGGCAGATGAACGCCTCGGTGCGCTCGCCCAGGCCGGGCGCATAGTGGAACGACTTCACCGACCTGTTGGCAATCGCCGCGCCGATGGAGAGGAAGAGCGACATGGCGATGGCGATCACGCCCGCGAGGATCACCAGCTCGAAGCGCGCTTCGGGGAAGCGCCACGCGAGCGCGGTGATCATCGACAGCTCCACCACGCGATCGAAGGTGATGTCGAGGATGGCGCCCAGGGGGGTCGAACTCGTGAGCCGCGCGAGCGTGCCGTCGGCCGCGTCGATCAACCCCGAAAGCCAGAGGACGAGAAAGCCCGCGACGTCATGGCCGGTCGCGACGAGCGCGGCGGCGGCGACGCCGACCAGCATGCCCGTGACCGTGAGCTGGTTGGCGCTGATGCCGGCGCGTGCGCACCAGCGGGCGACCGAGTCGAGCAGGGGTTGGACGAACCTGCGGGCCTTCGTATCCAGCATCGTCAGCTCCCCCGGCTCGGGGAGAGGGCCGGGGTGACAGCCCTTCGCACGCCCCGCAGCAGGAAGATCACGATCGTCAGGTTCACCAGGTTCCACACGACGCCGTTCACGAACGCCGCCTTGTACGAGCCGGTAAGGTCGAAGACCTTACCCGACATCCACCCGCCGAGCGCCATCCCGACCATCGTGCACAGGATCACCGCGCCGACGCGCCACCCGGCTTCGTTCGCCGGGAAGTGCTCGCGGACGATGATCGCGTACGAGGGCACGATGCCGCCCTGGAAGAGGCCGAAGAGCGCCGAGATCACGTAGAGCGGAACGAGGCCGTTGAACGGAAGAAAGAGCAGCAAGGCAACGCCCTGGAGCACCGACCCGAGCAGAAGGGTTCGCAAGCCGCCGATGTGGTCGCAGATCCATCCGGAGAGCAGCCGGCTCACGATCCCGAAGCCGAGCATGAGGGAGAGCATCTCGGCGCCGCGCGCCGCGCCGTAGCCGAGATCGCCGCAGTACGCGACGATGTGCACCTGCGGCATGGACATCGCCACGCAGCAGGCGACGCCCGCGACCATGAGGAGGGTCTGGGCAGCGGGAGTGGGCAATCCGAAGACCCGAGCCTGTCCCCCGGCCGATCCCGTGGCCAAGGGAGAGACCCCTGAAGGGGAGAAGGTATGCACGGGCGGGCGCCGGCGCATCAGGAGCGAGAGTCCCATCATCACCGCAGCGCAGAAGATCCCCATCCCGATGTACGTCTGGCGCCAGCCCACGGCCTCCACGAAATGCTGGACCACCGTCGGCCAGATCGTCCCTCCGAGATAGTTGCCGGAGGCGCAGATCGCCACCGCGATCCCGCGCCGCCGCTCGAACCAGAGCGAAGTGTCGGCCATCAGCGGCGCGAACGTGGCCGCGCTTCCGAGGAGGCCGATGAGGATCCCGTGGACGAGATTGAAGACCCAGATGCTCCCGGCCGATGCGGCGATGTAGTAGCCGAGCCCGAGGCAAGCGCCGCCAACGAGCTGCGGAACCCACACGCCCATGCGGTCCGCGACGCGCCCATAGAGGAACCCGCCGATGCCGAACCCGATCATCACCATCGAGTAGGGCAGCGAGGCATCGGCGCGCGCCACGCCGAACTCCGCCTGCCCGGCCGGGAGCACCACGGGGACCACGTACATCCCGCTGGCGCCGACAGTCATCAGCGCCAGGGCGACCATGAGGCGGGCCCAAGCGTAGGGGGAGTCGGGGCGGGGGTCCATGCTTCGGTGAGACTCCGTGATCGAAAACCCGCAGCTTATCTGCGAAAATGCCGTGTTCGTCGCCTGACGGGCACGGCTACCCGCCCGATCCCCGATCATCCGGCGTCATCAAACCCCACGAGGAGCCTGATCCCATGCATTTACGCACTCTTGCCGTCGCCATCCCGGCGGCCCTCGCCGCCCTCTCGGCGGCGGCTGCCGAGGCACCCGCCTTCGCCATGAATCCCACGATCCAGGAAAAGAAGGCCATCACCAGCGCGGACCAGCTGCCGCGCCGCCAGTACCAGCTCACGAAGCTGCCGAGCGAGCTGCTCGACGCCTCGAAGGCCGATCTCGACGCCGCCGTGGAAGCGCTCGACAGGGACCTCGCCAACGACCTGGCCACGCTCGATATCCGCGACCGCGCCGCACGCACGGCGATGATCAATGCGCGCGCGCAGATCGCCACCTATCGCGGCGACTATGCGGCCGCCCAAGCCTTCGTGCGCGACGTGCGCTCCCAGCAGGAGAAGGCCGCGGACAAGCTGACCAGCGGCGTGACGATGGAGAACATCCTCGCCGCGCGCATCGCCGGCGGCACCCCCGAGGCGCAGAAGGCGCGCGTGAAGGACGCGCTCGCCAAGACCTGGGGCCCGATGCCCTGGGAAGTCGTGGGCGACAACCTGAAGGCCGCCAAG
>JBKJYC010000540.1:0-3768 GCA_046715885.1 Usitatibacter sp. | reverse complement strand
CGCGCCAATACGCCCCGGCCACCTTCATGAGCTTGAAGACCTTCAGCTTTCCGGTCGACGGCACGTGCGGGCCGCGGCACAAGTCGATGAAGTCGCCCTTCCGATAGAGGCTGATGGTTTCGTTGCCGGGGATCGCCGCGATGATCTCCGCCTTGTACTTCTCGCCGATCGATTCGAAAAACTTCACCGCGTCGTCGCGCTTCCATTCCTCGCGCGCCACCGGGAGGTCCCTCTTCGCGAGCTCGGCCATGCGCTTCTCGATGGCCGCGAGATCCTCCGGCGTGAAGGGTCGCTTGTACGCGAAGTCGTAGTAGAAGCCGTTCTCGATCACCGGGCCGATCGTGACCTGCGCCTCGGGGAAGAGCTCCTTCACCGCGTAGGCGAGCAGGTGCGCCGCCGAGTGGCGGATCAGCTCCAGCCCCTCCGCGTCCTTGTCCGTGACGATGGCGAGCTTCGCGTCGCCCTCGATGCGGTGCGACGTGTCGACCAGCTTCCCGTCGACCTTGCCGCCGAGCGCGGCCTTGGCCAAACCCGGGCCGATCGAGGCCGCGACCTCTCCGACCGACACCGGCTTGTCGAATTGCCGGACCGATCCGTCCGGCAGCGTGATCGCAACCATGATGAGTGCTCCTGTAGCTGGATGTCCTCAAAATGAAAAAGCGCGGGCGAGCCGCGCTTTTCGAGACGAAAAGGTCCGCGCCCCCCTACCCGGGATTCCTCGTGAACAGCGTAGTCGGCGGTCTCATAACCACGGTGGCCCTTTCGCTCGCCCGATGCTTCACGGCCCGAATTCGCATGAAGGGCCGTTTCTGCTCGTATTCTACCCGCTTGCGGCGCGGATCGCCGCGGCCGGCCGCTCGATACAGACCTGCCCGTCGACCAGGTGAACCGCGTAGGTACGCAGCGGTACCATGCAGGGCGGGGCCTCGACGCGTCCGGTGGGAATGTGGAATGCCCCGTGATGGAAGTTGCATTCGACGATTTCTCCGTCGACCTCGCCTTCGGAAAGCGAGCCGGGCCCGTGCGTGCAATGGTCATCGGTCACGAAGTAACGGCCACCGAGGTTGAATACCGCGAGCACCAGCTCCTCGCGTTCCACCTTGACGACGCCGCCCTCGGGAACCTCGGAGGCGGGGCAGAGCGGCATCAGGGGGGCTCGGGAAGTCATTGCGCGGATTCTAGCGCGATGTTAACGTGTCGCACCAATAAAGGAACGACGTTCTCCATAGCAGAACATGCACGCCAGGGACGATTTCGCATGTTGAAGGCCGAGCAGAACCAGCTCCTCACCGAGACCGGTTCGGGCACCCCGATGGGCGAGTTGTTCCGGCGCTATTGGGTCCCTGCCCTCCTCGCCTCGGAGCTCGCGGCGCCGGATTGCCCTCCGGTTCGCGTGATGCTGCTGTCCGAGCGCCTGATCGCCTTCCGCGACACCCTCGGGCGCCTGGGGCTCATCGACGAGTTCTGCGCGCACCGCGGCGTCTCGCTCTGGTTCGGCCGCAACGAGGCCTCGGGGCTGCGTTGCGCCTACCACGGCTGGAAGTACGACGTGAACGGCCAATGCCTGGAAGTGCCTTCCGAGCCCGCCGAGAGCGGCTATTGCGGCACGATCAAGCTCAAGTCCTATCCGCTGGTAGAGCGCGGTGGCGTCGTCTGGGCCTTCCTCGGGCCGCCCGACGCGCAGCCGCCGTTTCCCGAATGGGAGTTCGCCACCGTCCCGCCCGAGCAGAGCTACACCTCCAAGCGCTGGCAGGAATGCAACTGGCTGCAGGCCATGGAAGGCGGCATCGATTCGAGCCATGTCTCGTTCCTGCACAGCGGCGCGCTGAACACCGACCCGCTGTTCAAGGGCGCGAAAGGCAACCAGTACAACCTGGGGGACAAGCGACCGGTGTTCGAGGTCGTCGAGAGCGAGGGCGGCCTGTATATCGGCGCGCGCCGCAACGCGGAGGACGGCCAGCACTACTGGCGCATCACGCCGTGGGTGCTGCCGTGCTTCACGATGGTCCCGCCGCGCGGCGATCATCCGATCCACGGCCACTTCTGGATCCCGATCGACGATGCGAACTGCTGGACCTGGAGCTTCGACTACCATCCGGTCCGAGCGCTCACCGCCGCGGAGCGCTCGGCGATGCAACAAGGGAAGGGCGTGCACGTGGCGGTCGACGCCGACTTTCGCCCTCTCCAGAACAAGCACAACAATTACCTCATCGATCGCGCCGCGCAGAAGGCCGGCCATACCTTCAGCGGCGTCGACGGGTTCGGCATGCAGGACGCCTCCCTGCAGGAAAGCATGGGCCCGATCCAGGACCGCACGCGGGAGCACCTGGTGTCCACCGACAACGGGATCATCATGGCGCGACATCGCCTTCTGAAGGCCGCGAAGGATCTCGCGGCCAAAGGCGCGGTGCCACCGGGGCGTGATCCAGCGCACCAGCGGGTGCGCTCGGTCTCGGTCGTGCTGCCCGCGGGCACGCCCTTCAAGGAGGGCGCGGGCGAGGCGCTCGAGGCGCGCAAGGGCGTCGCGCAGACCTCGGTCTAGCCGACAACGCGCCCGGCGCACGAAGCCACGTCCCGACGGAGGAGCGCACGGTGGAGAAAGTTCTGGCGGCGGTGAGGACGGGCCCTGGCACGACCGAGATCCGCGAATTCCCCATGCCGGACATCCCGGAAGACGGCGCCCTGATGAAGATGGAGGTCGCGGGGATCTGCGGAACCGACGTCAAGCTCTACAAGCAACCCCCCGGCCCAGCTCCCGTGATCATGGGCCACGAGAACATCGGCTACATCGCAAAGCCGGGGCGGCTGTTCACCGAACGCAAGGGCTTCCGCGAAGGCGACCTGGTGTTCGTGGAGCACTACGTTTCGTGCGGCAAGTGCGAGTGGTGCCACCTGGGCCAGTACCGCCATTGCGAGAATACGGACTGGCGCTACAACCCCGACGCCATTCGTTACGGGTACACGTCGGCGGAAAAAGCGCCGCATTTGTGGGGCGGCTTCGCGCAGTACCTGTACCTGCCCTGGAACGCCGTCGTCCACCATGTCCCCGCGGGAGTCAAGCCCGAGCTGGCCGGATTTGTCACGCCGATGGCGAACGGCGTCGAATGGTCCCTGTTCGACGGCGGCGTCGGCTATGACTCCAGCGTGCTGATCCAGGGCCCGGGCCAGCAAGGGCTGTCGCAGACCGTCATCTGCAAGCAGGCGGGCGCCTCCCTGATCATCGTCACCGGCACCACGAAGGATGCCGCGCGCATGAAGGTCGCCAGCGAGCTCGGCGCGGACCACGTGATCGACGTGCAGAAGGAGGATCCGCTCGCACGCATCAAGGAGATCACCGGCGGCCGGGGCGTGGACGCGGTCCTCGATTGCACCGCGGGGGCCGGAACCATGCCCGTGCTCCTCGGCGTGGAGGCCCTCAAGCGCAAGGGCGGGACGATGGTGGTCCAGGGCGAGATGGCGGAGTTCCCCAATTTTCCGATCGGCCGCCTCACGGTGAAATTCGTCACGATCAGGAGCGCGCGCGGCCACAGCTACAAGGCGTGCGAGCTCGCCCTGCGGCAGCTGGCCTCGAAGCGTTTCCCCCTGGAGAAGATCACGACGCATACCTTCGGGTTGAGCGAGGTTGATCTCGCCATCAAGTCTGTCGGCGGCAACGGCGTGCCGGACGTGATCCACGCGTCCCTCATGCCCTGGAAGTAGGGGGCGCCATGCACGCCGCACCCTCCGTCGGCCTCTGGGCCGGTTCAGGCAATCCCGGCGTGTTCGGTC
>JBKJYC010000539.1:0-4034 GCA_046715885.1 Usitatibacter sp. | reverse complement strand
TTCCGTCCGGGGTGATCGTGAACATCGGCGCCGGCCGCGAGTACCTCATGCCCGACGTGGCCGCGGCCGTCGTTCGCCTGGCCGCGGCGAGGATCCGGCTGCTACCCGTCTCGCCCTCGCGGCCCAGCGAGGTGGAGCATCTCTATTGCTCGACACAGAAGGCGAGCGACCGGCTCGGGTGGCGGCCCACGGTAGGCCTCGAGGAGGGCCTGGCTCGCACGATCGCGTGGTTTCGCGAGCAATCATGACGGCATGCCCTTGCCGCGAAGGATGTCGCGGATGCACGAAAGATAGGCGTCCACGTGTCGCTGCTCCGTATAGAGCCTTTCGTAACCCTCGCGGGCCTGCTGTGAGAGTTTCGAACGCAAGTCCGCATCGTTCGCGATCCGGTGCAGCGCATTCGTCAACTCCGGATCCGTCCGGTACACGAGTCCCCCGCCCGTAGCGTCCACCAGCTCGCGGCTTCCCCCGGCATCGCGCACGATCGCCGGTGTTCCACAGGCGAAGGCCTCCGCGACGCTCAGTCCGAAAGTCTCGGGTGCGAGCGAGGGAAACACCAGCGCGGTTGCCTCGCGATACAGCCTGGTCAGCTCTTCCTGCGGCCTGGGCCCCAGGAATCGGATGTTGGCGTGGCCCGCATACTGGCGCTCGAGGAGAGCGCGCAGGTCTCCCTCGCCGACCACCGTGAGATCGTACTGGGGAAGCAATGCGAACTGCGCCAGCAGCTCGCGTATGCCCTTCGAGGCAGTGATCCTTCCGACAAACAGGAAGCCCGGCCTCGGCAGGTCGGGTTGGCTGCGCAGCGCAGGAGGCGCAAGGAACGAGAAGAGCGGCAACACCTGGACCGCGGCCAGGCCCGATTCGCGATGCAGTCGCGCGGTGAATTCGCTGGGTGCAAGAAAGGCGTCCACGTTGGCGGCGGCTCGCTGGACGAGTCCGGTATAGCGCCACCACTGTGGCGGTATCCCCGAACGGATGCTGCATCGGATGCACTGCTTCACATCGCAAGCCTTGGAGCGATTCTTCCAGAAGATGTGCGTCGGGCAGAGCAACCAGTGTTCGTGCAGCGAATAGAGCGTCACGGGTGCCGTGCTCAGTTCCAGTACGGCGGGCCCTCCCACCAATGAAACGTTGTGGAAATTGACCACATCGAAGCCGCGATCCAATATGGCCCGGAGCGCGCCGGACTTGAGGCCGGGATGGCCGGTCTGCTGCGTGATCAGCGGCGAGAGCGGACCCAGGCGGCTCTTCAGCCGGTGGACCAGGATTCCTTCTTCTTCGCCTGCCGGGCGCAGGTCGACCTCCTTGCCGGACAGGCGATAGGCATCCTCGCAGTGAACCACTTCCACGGTGTGGCCACGGCCGGCGAGCGCGCGCGACAGGGCGCGCACGTACGTGGCATCGCCGCCGAAATGATAGGGCGGATAGAACGTCGTCACCATGCAGAACCGCATTACGCGCCCCCCGCGGCGCGCTCGAGATGCGTGATCGCCAGCCGGGCCGCATGGGCCCACGTGAACTGCGCCGAGCGTTTCAGCGCGAGTGCCCGCAACGATGCCAGGGTTTCCCTCTGGGTCGCGATGCGATGGATCGCGTCGGCGATCTGCGTCGAATCGCGCGGATCGAAATACAGGCCTGCATCGCCAACCACTTCGGGGACGGCTCCCGCGGTGCTCGCCAGCACGGGAGTGCCGCATGCCATGGCTTCCACGGCAGGCAGGCCGAACCCTTCCGAGAAGGAGGGCACCGCGGCGGCAAGGGCATCGGAGTACAGGCTCACGAGGTCCTCGTCGGACACGTAGCCGGTAAAGTGCACCCGGCCCCGCAGCAACGGCTCGGACTGCGTTTGCGCGAGCAGCTGGCGATAATTGGAATGAAAGCCGCCGCCCTCCGGGTCGCCGACGAGTGCCAGGTGGACGTCTTCGAGCCCCGCCCTGGATACGGCCTTCGAAAATCCTTCCACGAGGCCGGCGATGTTCTTGTGCGGCGCCAGGCCGCTGGCATAGAGGATGAAACGCCCGTCGGCGGGCAGCTTCGCCCGTAGTCGCGCCTCGGCGCGCTTCCTCGCGTCCGTGACCGGGTAGAAGCTGGGGTCCGCAGCCTCGCTCACCACGTCGATGCGCTCCGCCTTGATGCCGAGGTGCTCGACGATCTCGCGCTTTGCGGCGGCCGAGACCGTCATGAATCGACGCGCCTGCCAGCGCGCCAGGGTCATCTTGAGGTTCCACAGGGCGCGACCCTTGCGGCCGGGAAAAATCAGTTCCGGGAAATGTTCGGCGATCGCATCGTGCAGCGTCACGACGATCGGTACACCCGGGCGCATCGGAAACCACGAATAGACCGCGGGGAAGAACATCAGGTCCATGGATTGCCGCGACGCGGCGCTGGTAAACGCCCAGAGATCGCGAACTGAACGGCTGCCCGAGGCGACGGCCGCTTCCGTGACCGGGCGGGAAGGATTGACCCGAACGATGTCGACGTTCGGACGCAGCATCGCGGCATCCGGGGCGCGGTCGACGAACAGGCAGAAGCGGTGCCCCTGCGACTCCTCGAACATGGCGGTCAGCAATCCGCGGGCGAACCGTCCGAATCCGCGGCGGCTCCACCAGCAGGTCGCATCGACTCCGAACCGCATCAGCGCCAAGCCTCCAGGCTGCGTCCAGCGCCCCACAGGTAGCCGGCGCTCTCGCCGATGGCCCACGCCGTTTCCATCAGGCAGATCCAGAGCGCCGTTCCGGGCCACGCCGCAGGCCTGACGGCGCGCGTCATCGCGGCAAGGGCCCTCGCGGACAGCACCGCCGGCAGCAGCAGGGATCCCGCGAACAATAGCAAGCGCGCCGCGGGAGCGCGCCCGGCCCCGCGATGCCCCGCAAAAAGGCGGCCATGCTTCATGCGGGTGCCGAGGCGTGCGCCCCGATGATCGGTTGCCGAATAGGTCACTGCCATGCGTGGCTGCATGGCGAGTCGATGGCCGCGTTGCTTCAGGAGCTCGTTGGCCTCGCCCTCGACCAGCCCGTGATCGCTGGCATCGAGGATCTCGAGGATGCGCGAGCGGCGATACGCGAGGTTGTTTCCCGGAAGCCTGGATACGGCGCGCGTGCCCGCGGCGTCCGGCGCGCCCAGCGCAAGCCGCGGAAACCGGGCGGGGTGGAAGCGCCCGTACTCGGTGCAGGCCAGCGCCTGGTAGCGTGCCCCGAGATCCGGATCGATCCGCACCGGACCTGCCGCCGCGGCGATATCGTTGCTGGAAAATGCCTCGCACATGGCTTCCAGCCAGCCCGGCTCGGGCAACGAGGTATCTTCCAGGAGGGCGACCAACTGGCCGTGCGTCTCCTCGATGCCGCGCTGGCGGCGCAACGGCACCGGCAGCCCGCGTCCGTCGGAGAACTTCGCTGCGGGGAAGCGCGACTGCCATGTCGAGATGTCTCCCATCTCTTCTCCCAGCATCACGCGGCAGCGGTGGTGCCATGGCGCGATGCGGCGAAGGCAATCCTCCAGTGACGCGCCACCGACGAGCGCAACGACGATGATGCTGAAATCACACGGCGCTGTGGTATCGCTCACGACCACCTGCCGTCATCGCCTGCGTGAGGACATGGTCGCGCACAAGGGACGCGCTCAGTGTGTCCTGGACCGGAATCGGGACCTCGCCCGTGCCCCGTGCCGCCGCGTAGAAGCGGCCGATCAGGGTGCCCAGTCCTGGATAGGCCCACTCATGGCGCAAGGCGCGAGCGGCGAGGTTGGCGGCGGCGACCACGAGGGTACCTCCCGCATGCCGGAAGGGTTGCGCGGCTTTTTCCAGGCGCGAAGGGACCCCACGACGCAACACTGCGTACCCGTGAAAGAAATTGAGATGGATGCTGCCGTCGGTGCACAGGACATCCAGCTCGCAGCGCGTCGGCCGGGCGTTCATGCTGATGTAGACGCTGACCGCCACGCCTCCTGAATCGCCGCGGACGCTCAGTTCGCCGTTGCGTCCGCTGCTGGCACTCCAACTCTCCGCCCGCAGGGGATTGCGCGGCCACAGCGTCTGC
>JBKJYC010000538.1:0-2637 GCA_046715885.1 Usitatibacter sp. | reverse complement strand
GCGATAGGTCCACGTGTCTCCGACGGCGTAGTTCGGGGGCGCGCCGACGGAGGCCGGCAGCGCGCGCGGCGCCGACGGGCGCGCGGACGCGGCGACTGCCACGCGCGGCGCTTCCACCGGTGCCGCACGGAAGGAGAACGCGCTCTCGAGGGAAGTGCTTTCCCAGGGAATCTGCGCGTTCTTCGACTCCTGGCGTACGCCCGCCCGCACCGCCTTGAAAACCTCCTCGATGGCGAGCCCGGGCCGGTCGATCTGGCGCACGAGATGGTGGGTGTAGAGCCCGTTGCGTCCCGTGCCGTCGGCGGCCGTCGAGCCCGGCGCGGTCGCGAACGCGATCAGCGTGCCCGGCGGGGCGTCCACCTGCGCCAGGCCCTTGGCGGTGGATTGCAGGCGCGTGCCGAAGGGGTTGTTGCGGCAGGCATCGAGCACCACGATGTTCACCGGGTTCTTTGCCGAGTCCAGCTTCTCCATGACGGCTCCCAGGTCGAGCGCCGCGAATGCGACCTCGTCCTCGCGGGCGATGTCCGCGTCCACCGGGAGCAGGTAGTTGCGTCCGCGCACCTGCAGGCCATGGCCCGCGAAGTAGAACAGGCCCGTGCTCTGCCGCCCGAGGCGGTCGCCGAACTCGCGCAGCGCGAGGTGCATCTCGCGCAGCGTGGCGTTCTCCCTGCGCATCACCGTGAACCCGCTCGCCTCCAGCGCCTTCGCCATGTCGGCGGCGTCGTTCACCGGATTGGGAAGCGGCGCATCCTTGTAGGCGCCGTTGCCCATGACCAGGGCCAGGCGCTGGGCCTTCGCGGCAGGCGCGGTCGCCGGGGCGTTCGCGGGCGCCTGCGCCAGCGCGAGCGGCGCCATCAGGAACAAGGCGAGTGCGGCCAGCGCGGATGTCATGGGCCGATTGTATAGAATCGCGCCTTGCGCCAGCGGGCACCGGTCGTACAGACGCCAGCACCCCGGCAGGGTAAAATTCGCGAAACGCCGGCAAGCAGCAAGACTCACAGGGAGAGTCCATGAAGACCGCATTCTGGAAGGCCGACTGGTTCTTCGGCCTCGTCATCGCCATCCTCCTGCTCGTGTTCGCCCGGGTCTCCGGCGTGATTCCGAGCCTGGAGCGCTGGGCGTACGACCTCGGCGTGAGGATGACGTCGAAGCAGCCGAGCGACAAGGTCGCCGTGATCGCCATCGACGAGCCGTCGATCGCCAACATCGGCCGCTGGCCGTGGCCGCGCGAGGTGCAGGCCAAACTGATCGAGCAGCTCGCCGCGGGCAAGGCGAAGGTGATCGGCAACACCGTGTTCTTCTTCGAGCCGCAGAAGGACCCGGGCCTGGTGTACGTGGAGAAGATGCTCGAGGTCTACAACAAGGCCTGGCCCGGCGATGCGAACCAGGAGATTCCCGCGGCCCCGTCCTTTTCCGCCAGGCCCGCGGCGCAGGCCGGCGGGCCCGCCGCAGCGGTCGGCGAGATCGGGAAGCTCCTGCGCGAAGCCTCCCTCTCGCTGAACGGTGACGTTCGCGTGGCACTTTCCGTGCGCAAGGCCGGGAACGTCCTCGTTCCGATGGCCTTCAACCAGGTCTCCTACGCGCCGCCGCAAGGCAAGCCGGATGCGCCGATGCCCGAGTACGTCTCCAAGAACAGCATCGGCGGCTTCACCAACGGCGGCGGCCAGTTCCTGTACGGCACGGACGTGCTGGTGCCCATCGAGCAGATCGGCGCCTATGTCGCGGGCATCGGCTTCCTCAACTCCAGCCTCGACGAGGACGGCGCGATCCGCTACGAGCCGCTGGTGATGGACTACTACGGGCAGCAGTACCCCTCGTTGCCGCTGCTTCTCGCCGCTCGCAACCTGAACCTCACCTCGAAGGACGTGAAGGTCAACATCGGCCAGAGCGTCACCGTCGGCGGCAAGACCATCCGCACCGACGAAGCGGGCCAGATGTTCACGTACTTCTACAAGGACCGCGACGGCCGCCCGGCCTTCCCGGTGGACTCCTTCTTCGACGTCTATACCGGCAAGATCCCGGCCTCCAAGTACGCCGACAAGATCGTGCTGATCGGCGCCACCTACGCGGGCGCGGGAGCGGCGCAGGTGACGCCCATCTCCGCGAACATGAGCCCGGTGCTCACCCTCGCGCACTCGGTGTCCTCGATCCTCCAGGAGCATTTCTTCGTGGCGCCCACGTGGGGCACGATGGCCACCTACGGCGCGTACCTGCTGATCGCGCTCTACATCATCCTGCTCCTGCCGCGGCTGGGAGCGGGCATGGGCTTCCTGGTATCGGCGGTCCTCGTGGCGACGATCTTCGCCGTGCACCTGGGCCTCATGTCGGGTACCGGGCTCTGGATCCAGCTGATGCTGCCGCTCACACTGCTGA
This sequence comes from Usitatibacter sp., assembly GCA_046715885.1. Classification (GTDB taxonomy): domain Bacteria; phylum Pseudomonadota; class Gammaproteobacteria; order Burkholderiales; family Usitatibacteraceae; genus Usitatibacter. The sequence continues at coordinate 264 of JBKJYC010000538.1, read as the reverse complement.
TCGTGGGCCACGGCCTGCTCACCACCAAGCGCTTCCTCGTCACCGAGCGCGGCAAGGAAAAGGCCGACACCGAAGGCGCGGAATCGAACCGCATGCTGGGCCTCGCATTCCAGCAGCAGGGCCAGCTCGACATGGCGTTCGACAAGATCCGCAACGCGCCCCTCAACGAAGAGGTGATGGAGAACATGTACGCGCTGGCGCTCCATTTCGAGCGCCGCCGCCAGTTCAACAACGCGGAAAGCGTCTTCCGCTACATCTCCACTT
>JBKJYC010000537.1:0-4125 GCA_046715885.1 Usitatibacter sp. | reverse complement strand
CCCATGGCGTGCGTGATGAGTATGACTGCCATGCCCATCTTTTCCTTCAGGTCGCCCAGCAGGTCGAGGATCTGCGCCTGGATCGTGACATCCAGCGCTGTGGTCGGCTCGTCGGCGATCAGCAGCTTCGGATTGCACGACAGCGCCATCGCGATCATCACCCGTTGGCGCATGCCGCCGGAGAACTGGTGGGGGTAGTCGTTCACGCGCCGCTTCGGATTGGGGATGCGTACGAGGTCCAGCATCTCGGTGGCGCGCGCCATCGCCGCACGCCGCCCGAGCTTCTCGTGCAGCCGCACCACCTCCGCGATCTGCTCGCCCACGCTGTACACGGGATTCAACGACGTCATCGGCTCCTGGAAGACCATCGCGATCTCCTTGGCCCGGATCGCGCGCATCTCCGCGGGCGAGAGCTTGAGCAGGTCGCGTCCCTTCCACATGATCTCCCCGGCCACGATCTGCGCGGGCGGGATCGGCACCAGGCCCATGATGGTGAACGCGGTGACGCTCTTGCCGCAGCCCGATTCGCCCACCACGCCGAGCGTCTCGCCCTCGTCCACGTACAGGTCCACGCCGTCCACGGCCTGCACCATGCCGTCGTCGGTCTTGAAGTGCGTCTTCAGGCCGCGGACTTCGAGGAGGTGCCCGGCCATGCGCTATTCCACCCGGCGCGGGTCGAGCGCATCGCGCAGCCCATCGCCGAGGTAGTTGATCGAGAGCACAGCGAGGAAGATCGCCGTGCCGGGGAAGAGCGCCCAGTGCGGAGCCACGTCGAGGTAGTCCTTGGCATCGAACAAGATCCGCCCCCAGGTCGGAATGTCCGGCGGAAATCCCAGGCCCAGGAACGAAAGCGTCGATTCCGCGATGATCGCCGCGGCCACGTCGATGGTCCCCGCCACGATCACCGGCCCCATCGAGTTGGGAAGGATGTGGCGCATCGCCACGCGCGTGGGAGAAGCGCCCAACGCCCGCGCCGCCTCCACGAATTCCTTCTCGCGGATCGAGAGGAACTGCGCGCGCACAAGACGGGCCACCGGCATCCAGCGGAAGCCACCGATCACCGCCACGATCAGGATGAACACGCCCAGCTCCGGCCCCACCCACGACTTCAGCGAGTCGCGGAAGAGATAGATGATGAGCAGCAGCAGCGGGAGCTGCGGCAGCGAGAGAAACAGGTCCGTGAGCCACATGAGCCCAGCATCCACGCTACCGCGCGAGAAGCCCGCGATGGCGCCGATGATCGTTCCCACCACTACCGCGATCAGCATCGCGGCGAAGCCCACGGCGAGCGAGATGCGTCCGCCGTAGATCATCCGCGCCAGCAGGTCCTGGCCCAGGTCGTCGGTGCCGAACGGGTGCTTCCACGACGGGCCCTTCAGGCGCGCGCCGAAGTCGATGTCGTTGATCGCCAGGGGCCACAGCCAGGGTCCGGCAAGGATCGCGAACACCAGGATGAAGAGGATCACGGCACCCGCCACCGCGAGCTTGTGCCGCCGGAAGCGCCGCCACGCCTCGCGGCCCGGGCGGTAGCGCGGCTTCGCCGCCAAGGGGACAGACCCCTTAGCCGCGTCCAAGGGGTCTGTCCCCTTGCTTTCAGCGGTAGGCGATGCGGGGATCGAGCCAGCCATAGAGCACGTCGGCGATGAGATTGAAGAGCACCACGAGGCAGGCGAACACGAACGTGACCGCCATGATCACCGGCGTGTCGTTGGCGAGGATGGCGCTGATCAGCAGCGATCCGATGCCCGGCACGCGGAAAATCTGCTCCGTCACGATGGCGCCGCCGAAGATCGCGGGGATCTGCAAGGCCACCAGCGTCACCACCGGGATCAGAGCGTTCCTGAGCGCGTGCTTGATGACCACCACGTGCTCCGCGAGCCCTTTCGAGCGCGCGGTGGTCACGTAATCGAGGCGGATCACGTCCAGCACCGCCGAGCGCACGTAGCGCGTCCACGAGGCGCCCTGGAACAGGCCCAGCACGGCGATGGGCATGATCGACTGCTTGAAATGCTCCCAGAACCAGCGCCAGCCGGTCTCCGAGATGTCCGCGCGGTACACGAACGGCAACCAGTCGAGGTAGATGCTGAAGAAGAGGATGAACAGCAGCCCGGTGAAGAACGTCGGCAGCGAAAAGCCGATGAAGGCGAAGGTGTTGGCGATCTGGTCGAACATCGAATAGGGCCGCGTCGCCGCGAACACCCCGACGGGTATCGCGATCAGGAGCGCCAGGATCTGCGAGGAGCCGATCACGAACAGGGTCGTGGGCAGGCGCTGCATGATCAGCTTGTCCACGTCGATGCGGCTGGCGAACGAGAACCCCATGTCGCCCTTCGCCATCGAGGTCACCCAGCGCACGTAGCGCACCGGCACCGGATCGTCCATGCCGAACTTGGCGCGCAGGTTGGCGCGGACCTCGGGCGGCACGTTGGGGTTGGTTGCCAGCTCCTCGAACGGGTCGCCCGGAGCGAGGGCGAGCACGGTGAACAGGATGACGCTGATCCCGAGCAGGCTCGGGATGGCGATGAGCAGCCGCCTCAGGAGGTACTTGCCCATCGCTTGGCGCCGGGGTTCTGCTCAGGCTTCCCGGTACCAGTCCTTCATGTGGCCGGTGAGGTTGTCCCAGCCGCTGAGATACGCCTTGAGCTTGTTGGAAACGGCCGTCACCTGCGGGCGGTTCACCAGCGGGATGATCACCACGTGCTCCACCAGGAGGTCGTTCATGCGGATGAAGTTCGCCGCTCGCTTCACCGGATCCAGCTCGGCCTCGGCGGCGCGGTAGTTCTTGTCGTACTCGTCGTTCACCCAGCGCACGATGTTGCGGCCCTGCCACTTGTTGGCCTTCGAAGAGACTTCCCAGCTCGCGTACTGGTTCATGAAGATCTCGGGGTCGGGCTGCGGCATCGTCGTGTTGTACATCTGGATGTCCGCGAAGAACTTGGTGTACGTGTCCGGGTTGGCGACGTCGGACGAGAAGTACACCGAGGCGACGACGGACTTCAGCTCGATGTCGATGCCCGCCTTCTGGCACGCTTGCTTCACCACCGCCTGGCACTTCTGGCGCGGCGCGTTGATCGAGGTCTGGTAGACGAACTTGAGTTTCTTGCCGTCCTTGGCGCGGATGCCGTCGGCGCCCTTCTTCCATCCGGCGTCTTCCAGCACCTTGCTCGCCTTGTCGATGTCGTACTCCCACTTCTGGTTGGGGGAGCGGAAGCGCGCCGGGTTGGCGAGAAAGTTGCGCGTGGCAATGCCGGTGCGGCCATAGATGTGCTCCTGCATGGACGCACGGTCCACCAGCAGGTTCATCGCCCTTCGCACCGCCATGTCCGTGAGCACGGGGTGCTTGCTCTTGATGCTGGCGCGCTCGCCGTCGACCTCGGTCCACGGGTCGGTGTGCTGCATCTGGATCATCTCCATGCTGCCGCCGGGCGCGATGTGCACGATGCCCTTGCCGGCCGCCTCCAGGCGCTTGAGGATCTCGTCCTCCACCTGCATGTTCCAGGCGAGGTCGAACTCGCCCGTCTGCAGCACCGCGCGCGCCGCGGAGACCGCGTCGCCGCCACCCTTCATCTCGATCGCGTCGAAGTGCGGCTTGTTGGCCTCGTGGTAGTTCGTGTTGATCGCGCCGCGCACCATGTCGCCCGGCTTGAAGTCCACGAACTTGTACGGGCCGGTGCCGACGGGCTTGAGGTTGTTGGGCGCATCGCGCGACTTGTCGCCGCGGTACGCATCGAAGAGGTGCTTGGGGATGATGAGGCCGCGGTTGCCGACGAAGGCGTCGGCCCAGAACGGCGTGGGCTTCTGGAAGACGACGCGCACCGTGTGACTGTCCACCTTCTCGGCCTTGACGTCCTTGTAGCTGCCGATGGTCACGGCGGAGGTGGCCGGGTCCGAGGCGTACTCCCAGTTGAAGATCAGGTCGTCGGCGGTGAAGGGCTTGCCGTCGTGCCAGGTGACATTGCGTTTCAGCTTCCACACGACCGACTTGCCGTCCCGGGCGAGGCCGCCGTTTTGCAGGGTGGGGATCTCCGCGGCCAGGATCGGCACGAGGTTTCCGTCGCCGTCCCACGTGGCCAGCGGCTCGTAGAAGATGCGCGAGCCGTCCTGGTCCTTGGTGCCGGTGGCGAA
>JBKJYC010000536.1:0-5111 GCA_046715885.1 Usitatibacter sp. | reverse complement strand
ACGACACTGTCGTAGCTCGTGGCGTCCTTGATCTTGACCGTGGAGTCGGCGGGCGTGGCGGCTGGATGCTCCATTGACGATCGCCTCACGCAACCAGACGCGAGTGCACCGCGGGCGCCACCGGCCGCCCCGCTGCCGCGCTCTCATAGGCGGCGTGCGCGATCGCGATCGCGTTCGCGCCGTCGTATGCGGTGGCGATGCGGGTACGGGCCGACGGATCCTCGACCAGGGCCCTGAAATCGGTGAACTCCTCGACGAAGGTGTCGATCACCGTGCGCTGCCAGCCCAGCGCCTTCTCCCGGAAGATGTCGCGCACGTAGAAGTTGCGCTCGGTGGCCTTCGAGAGGGACGCGCCGCGCACGACCCGGACGACGCTCGAATACATCGGCGCGTAGGACATCGTCGCCATGCCGTCGGTGCCGAAGGCCTCGATGCGAAACTTGTAGCCGTCCCACGCGGTCCAGCTCGAGTGCAGCGAACCGACGACCCCGTTGCGTCCGACCAGCTGCATGAATGCGTTCTCCTCCACGCCCAGGTTCCAGATCGGCGCCGGCAGGGTCGCGCTCACGGTGGTGGCATCGCCCATCAGGAACCGGACCAGGTCGATGACGTGTATGCCGTTGTCCATCAGCGTTCCGCCACCCATCACCGCGCGGTCGTACATCCAGGGCGAGCGCAGCTCCGGCAGTCCCACATGCCCCGCATAGGCCTTCACGTAACGCAGCTCGCCGATCTCGCCGCCTTCGACCGCGGCCTTGACGCGCTTGACGCCCCTGAAGTATCGGTGATTGAAGCCTACCGTCAGCGTGCGGCCGGTCTGCTCCGACGCGCGCAGCATCTGCGCCGCGGCGTCCGTCGTGCCCGCGATCGGCTTCTCGACGATCACGTGCTTGCCGCTTCGCATCGCGGTCGTCGCCAGGCCGGCATGGCTGTCCGGGGGCGTGGAAATGATGACCACGTCGCAGCTGTCTGCGCCGAGCATCGCATCGGCGCTATCGAACGCCGTGACGCCCGCGGGCGCGCCGGCACGCCGCGCCGCGTCCATGTCGAACACCGCGCTCAGCGCGCACCCGGGGGTTCGCGCCAGCGCGGCAGCGCGAACCTTGCCGATCGACCCGAAGCCGATCAATCCGAAACGAAGTTGCTTCAGCGGGAGCTCCTTGCGCATCCTGGTCGGACGATAGTATGACTGAAGCGACTCAGGCCCCCGACCAAGGCAAGGCGGTCAGGAGTTGCGAACGCGGCGAAGTCGCAGCTCGAACGCCGGCCCGACAAGCAGCAGAAAGCGGAGCATCCAGGGCCGGTCGCTCAGGCGCCGGTACAGCCGGATCAGGAGCCGCTCCAGGTAGGGATAGCGTTCGTCGGGCGCGGATATGCGCCGTGGCCCGCATCCGGTAACTTCGAATCCGGCGCGGACCGCGATGTCCTGCAACTGCGGCACGGTAACGAGGTTCGCATGGCGCAAGGAATCCACGCCGCGCAGTGTTTTCAGCAGCCAGGTACGCATTCCCGCCGGCATCCATCCAATCGCCCACAGGCGCGTGCTCGGATGAGGGCCCAGCGTCCGGCCGTTGGCGGCAGTGAGCCAGAGGCTTGCGCCCGGCGCGCTGATCGACGCGAGCGCGCGCATCAGGCCGGGAATGTCGGGCACGTGTTCCACCAGGTCGATCGCCGTAACGGCCGCAAAGCCGTCCGGGGCGAAAGGCGGATCCGCCAGATCCGCGCAGATGAGGGGAGTCACGAGTCCGAGCTCGTCGAGGCGCTTGCGGCAGAGAACCAGCCAGCGAAGCGCGATGTCCACGCCCACCACCCGCACGCCGCGACGCTCCGCAGCCACCAGCATCGCCCCCGCCCCGCAGCCTGCGTCCAGCACGACCGTACCCGGCGGCATGTCGGACACGGCTCCCGCGACGTCGATCGCGAGCAAGTCGGCGTGGCGGATGCCGTTGAGGATTGCCGCCTTGTATCGTCGCGCGAGCTCAGGGGGCACGTCATCGGTGATCTCGTAGTAGAAATCGAGCAGCTGCTCGAAGGACCGGGTCGCGGCTGCCTCGGCCAGGCGCGTTGCCTTCGCGATCTCGGCGGGCAAGTCGAGATAGCGGTCCGCCCGCAATCTGAAATCCGGAATCCCGAAAAACACCGGATAGGCCCGACTGCAGCGGTCGCAAGAGTAGGCGCTCCCGGCGGCCCTCACCGGATCGCGGCACTGCGGGCAGACGAAGCGAAAGTCGGACAAGGACAGCGGCATTACTCGATCGCCCGCAGGGACTCGCCCGGGCCGGACACGTAGCCGACTGCCTCGCCAACCGCCCAGATGACGAAGAAGACGAACAAATAGGGAATCGCACGCAGTGTCTGATTCGAGATCGAGGCTTTGCGCCGCGCCGCGCGCACCAGCCGGAAGGTCAGCAAGGCGGGCAGCACCGGGGTCGCGAGTGCGGCGACCCAGCGGACCAGGCGCCGCTCGCGCGGAAACCGGATGCCGGCGTAGTAGCGGGAATACGCGAAGCGCTGCGCGGCGAACAGCCCGAACGAGAACTTCTTGCAGTGGAGGATTCGAATCGCGTTGGTCGACAAGAGCAGCTTGCCCTGCTGCTCGAGGAGGGGATGGACGGTGGTTTCCCAGAATCCCCGGGTCAAAACTTCCGGCGCGCGCTCCTCGAGAACGGACCGCTTGTAGAGCACGTTCATGCCGGCCAGGCTGGCACCCGGGCCCTCGTCGATGGGCGGAGCGAAGGCCGCGTACTCGCACAGGTACGTTGCCCAATCGAGCGCGCGACCGGTGACGCCGTTCTCCACGCAGCCGGCGATTACCGACGCATCCGGATGCGCATCGAGCGCCGCCTTGAAATCACGCAGCCAGGTCGGAGGCGGAACGCAGTGGTCCTCCGTCACCAGGACCAGGCTGCCCCGCGAAACCGACAGCGCCTGCGCGCGCATCTCCGGGAGCGACGCGTTGCGCTCGCACGCGAGCAGGCTCACCTCCGGGAAGCGGGTCCTGATCTGCGCGGAGATCGCGTCGTCCAGCCGGTCGACGACCACCACTTCGCGCGTGTATTCGCCGTCCTGGCTGCGCAGGGACTCGAGGGTTTCGAGGATCCGGTCGCCATCTTCGGTGCTGACGCGTCCGATCAGGACCGAGAACAAGGGTGGTTGCTGCGTCGCTGCCTTCATGGGTCGGGCTTCCGGATTGTCAGTCGAGATACGCCGCGTCGCCGGGCGCCCCGGTCAGGTAACCGGCGCATTCGCCCAGCGACCATGCGGATTCGGCAGCCAGGGAATAGGCAGGGTGGCGCAACAACGCGGCCTGGAGGGAACGCTTGCCGCGCAGCGAACGTGCGATGCGAAACAGGCGCAGCACCGGCAGGGCCGGAGTGGACAGGGCGCGCCAAAGCCGGAAGCCGGCGCCCTGGCCCGACGAGCGCCGCGCCGCATAGGTGCGGCCGTGCGCGAAACGCCGCTTGAGGTAGTGCATCCGGGCGTAACGCTTCGCGTAGATCACCTCGAGATCGTCGCGGTACACGGGCGATCGGCCCCCTTGTTTCAATCGGTCGACGAAAAATACCTTGTGGAACTGGTTGTCGCGCAGGTCCTCCTCATCGAGGAGGTCGCTCCGGAATACCAGGTTGTTGCCCGGCACCTCGTCCATCCCCGCACCGACGGGCCGCGCGAACTGCCCGTATTCGAGCAGGTACTCGACGATCGCGCGAGCCTCGCCGCCTTGACGAAATGTCACCGGGCCGAAGAACGCGGGAATGCCCTCGGCGATCGCACGCATCGCAGCGCCGGACCATTGCTCGCTCGGCGGGCAGCGCGCATCGAGCACCGCGAGATAGGTGCCGGAGGCCCGGCGGATCGCGGCTTCCCAAAGGTGAAAGATGCTCGAGCCGTGCGCAGAGCTGATTGCGTCGGCGTGTGCATCGAGGGCGGGTGTCGCGACGGTGTGTGGATACGCCAGCACGACCCGGCACTTGTCTCCGGGCATCGCGGACCGGGCCTGCATCCAGGCGGCGGGGTCCGCGCCCTCGGGAACCACGATCAGCAGGGCCAGCGAGGCGTCGGTCATCGGTCAGGCCAACGAGCCGAGGAAGCCCAGATCGATCTCTCTTTTCTGCGCCGCCGACTCATAGGCGGCACGCATCAGCGCCAGCGTGCGGATGTTGTCGCTGCCGGCGCAGGGAGGCGGAGCTCCCTTTTCGAGCGCGTCGACATAGTCCTCCAGAAGCCGCGCTGTCGCCGCGGCAAACAGCGCGAGCGGGTCCGACGCGATCTTGGTGCGGCGTTCCCCCTCGCACAGGTAGGCCCGCCCGCCAAGCGAGACGTCGAAGTCGAGGTAGGGCCGCCGGGTCGCGGCATGCAGGCCGGCCGTGACGGCGGCATATCCGCCCAGTTCGGTTTCCACGTTGGCGCGGGTGCCGTCGAGCCGTATGTCGAGGTAGCGATGCCGCCCGCGCGTCAGGCGATCGAGCGTGATGCGCGCATAGCGGTCGCCGGAGAACTCGAGATCGATCAGGTTCAGCAGGTCGGGGCCCTCCGGGGCGCCCGGCTTCGGCATCAGCGCGCGCAGCCGCAGGGGTTCCTCGCCGAAGAAGAACCGGCACAGGTCGAACACGTGCGTGCCGAAATCCTTGTTGGTCCGCTCCTTGTCCGTGCCGCGCCATCCGGCCTCGGTCTCCTCGGAGGTGCGAAAGGTCTGGTTCATGGAAATGAACGTCAGGTCGCCGAACTTCTCGGTGCCGATCAGCGCCTTGGCGGCCTGAAGGCAGGCCATGAACCGGAACTCGTTGTTCACGGCGATCTGGACGCCGTGCGCCTTCGCGATGCCCAGAAGCGCGCGCGCCTCGTCGACCGTCGAGGTGAACGGCTTCTCGCAAAACACGTGGATTCCGCGCGCGGCGACCAGCGAGGCGAGTGGGAAATGGCTTTCAGTGGGCGTGACGATCGCCACCAGCTCGGGGCGGCAGGCATCGAGCATCGACTCGATGGAGGCGTGGACCGGAAAATCGAACTTGCCGGCATCGGCGCGGACATCGCAACCGCCCACCAGCTTCAGGCGCTTGACCGCGCGAATCGCGGGAATGTGAATGCGGCGCGCGGCGGAGCCGAGGCCG
>JBKJYC010000535.1:0-4539 GCA_046715885.1 Usitatibacter sp. | reverse complement strand
GGGATCGACTGCTGCGTGCCCTTGTAGGGAACGTGGGTCAGCTTGATGCCGGCCTGCGCCGCGAACATCTCGCTGGTGAGGTGCGCGACGCTGCCGATGCCGCTGGTCGAGTAGTTGTACTTGCCGGGACTTTTCCTCGCCAGCCCGATGAACTCGCCGACGGTGCTCACCCCGAGGACCGGGGATGCGAGCATGATGTTGGTCGCGTACCCGACATAGACGACGGGCGTGAAGTCCTTCACCGGGTCGTAGGCGAGCTTCTGCAGGTACGGCCCGACGGAATGCGTGCTGCCCGTGGCCATCAGCAGCGTGTACCCGTCGTTGGGGCTCTTGGCCACGAGATCCGAGCCGATCGCTCCGCCCGCGCCCGGCTTGTTGTCCACCACGACAGGCTGGCCGAGCGCGCCGCCCAGCTTGTCGGAGAGCACGCGGGTGAGCACGTCCGTGGGGCCGCCGGCGGGAAAAGGCACGACCATCTTGATCGGCCTTGCGGGCCAGGTCTGGGCGTGGGCCAGGAACGCCGTGAGCGCCAGCGCGAGGGCCGTGGCGATGCGGAAAATCATGGTCCGGTTCCGGGAAATCCTGCGGGAGCGCCAATGGTAGCATCGGGAAAATGAGGACCACATGAGCCGCGAAATATCAGCCCTTGTGTTCGATGCGTACGGCACGCTCTTCGACGTGCACTCCGTCACGCGGCTCGCTGAGTCCCTCTTTCCCGGCAAGGGCGCGGCACTCTCCCTCGCCTGGCGCTCGAAGCAGCTCGAGTACACGTGGCTGCGCGCGCTGATGGATCGCTACGAGGATTTCCAGCGCGTCACGGTCTCCAGCCTCGACTGGGCCCTCGAGCACCTGGGCCTCGAGGCGGAAGACGCCGGCAAGCGCGCGCTCGTGGCCGAGTACCGCCGGCTCGAAGCCTTTCCCGAAGTGGCGGCAGCCCTCGATGCGTTGGCGCGCACGCGCCCGCTGGCAATCCTGTCCAACGGCCACCCCGAGATGCTCGAAGCGGTGGTCGAGCACAACAAGCTGCGCAACTTCTTTCGCGGCGGCGTGTTGAGCGTTCACGCGGCGAAGACCTACAAGCCGCACCCCAGCGTCTATCGCCTGGCGGAGGACCGCCTCGGCGTGATGCGCTCCCTGGTGGGTTTCGTTTCGTCGAACGGATGGGACGCCGCGGGCGCCCGCGCGTTCGGCTTCCAGGTGTTCTGGGTCAACCGCGGCGGCGCGCCGGTCGAGCGCCTGGGCGTGCGGCCGGACGCGACGGTGAGGAATCTCGACGAACTCGTGACGTTGCTGGCCTGAACGAAAATCTCCGGCCTAGGCCGGTTCCTGGAAAGCCTCTTCGCGCTTCTTGGAGATCTGCGGCAGCATCACGATGATCAGCAGGGCTGCGGAGATGATCAGCAGCACCAGGCTGATGGGTCGCTCCAAGAAGACCGCGGGGCTTCCTCGCGACAGCAACAGGGCCCTACGCAAGTTCTCCTCCATCATCGGACCCAGCACGAACCCCAGCAGGAGCGGCGCGGGCTCGGTGTCGAGCTTGATGAAGAGGTAGCCGATGAAGCCGAACATCGCGGTGAGGAAGACGTCCATCGTCGCGTTGTTGATCGAGTACACCCCGATGCAGCAGAAGAGCAGGATCGCCGGATAGAGGAAGCGGTACTCGACCGACAGCAGCTTCACCCAAAGGCCGATCAGCGGAAGGTTCAGCACGACCAGCAGCAGGTTCCCGACCCACATGCTCGCGATCATTCCCCAGAACAGCTCGGGCTTCGCGGTCATGATCTGCGGGCCGGGCTGGATGCCGTGGATGATCATGGCGCCGATCATGAGCGCCATCACCGGGTTGGACGGAATGCCGAGCGTGAGCAGGGGAATGAACGAAGTCTGCGCCGCGGCGTTGTTCGCCGACTCCGGGGCGGCAACCCCTTCGATCGCGCCTTTGCCGAACCGGCTCGGATCCTTGGCGAGCTTCTTCTCCAGCGTGTAGGCCGAGAAGGCGCCGAGGATGGGGCCGCCCCCCGGCAGGACCCCCAGGGCCGCTCCCAGAGTCGTGCCGCGAAGGGTGGGCAGCGCACACTGCTTCACGTCGGACCAGTTGGGCAGCAATCCCGAGATGCTCTTGGTGAACACCTCGCGCTTCTCGCCTTTCTCGAGGTTGCGGATGATCTCCGCGAAGCCGAACACGCCCATGGCCACCGCCCCGATGCCGATACCGTCGATCAGCTCGGGCAACCCGAAGTTGTAGCGCGCCACGCCCGAATTGACGTCGGTGCCGATGAGGCCGATCAGCAGGCCCAGCACGATCATCGCGATGGCCTTCACGAGAGAGCCGTGCGCCAGCACCACAGCCGCGATCAGGCCCAGCACCATCAGCGAGAAGTAGTCCGCCGGGCCGAATTTCAGCGCGAGCTCGGCCAGCGGCGGGGCGAATCCCGCGATGAGGATCGTCGCCACGGTGCCCGCGAAGAACGACGAGAATGCGGCGATGCCCAGCGCCTTGCCGGCCCGACCCTGCCGCGCCATCTGGTAGCCGTCCAGGCAGGTGACCACCGACGAGACCTCGCCTGGCAGGTTGACAAGGATGGCCGTGGTCGAGCCGCCGTACTGCGCGCCATAGTAGATGCCCGCCAGCATGATCAGCGCGGACACCGGCGGAAGCACGAACGTGGCAGGCAGCAGCATCGAGATCGTCGCGATCGGCCCGATCCCCGGCAGGACGCCGATCAGGGTGCCGAGCAGCACGCCGATAAAGCAGTACATGATGTTCGTGAGCGTCAGCGCGACGCCGAAGCCCATGATGAGGTTGTTGACGACTTCCATGGTTTCCCCTTAGACGCGACAGGCGCGCATGTCCTGCAGCGCTTCGATGGCTGGGCACAGCGGGATGGGCATCTTCAGCCCGTAGATGAACACCAGGGAGGAGAAGATCACCAGACCGATGGCGAGGAAGATCACCGGCCGCCAGCGGAAGTCATGGCTGCCGAAGCTTGCCACGACCACCAGCAGGATGCCGGAAAGCGGCATTCCGAGCGGCTTGAGCAGGATTCCGAAGAGAATCACCGCGCCCAGCACCCACCCGATGGGCCCCCAGTGGAACTTCTGGAGCGGCTTGGTCTCGTCGCTGCGAAGGGCCGCAACACAGATGCCGATGCCAATGGCGGTGAGGATCAAGCCCAGCCAAAAGGGGAAGAAGGCCGGACCCATTCGCGCCGGCGTTCCCATCGAATAGCCCGGGAGGAACACGGTGTCGCCGAACTTGACGCCGTAGGCGATGATCGTGAACGCCGCGCCGATGGCGGTGAACATCACGCCGGCCCAGAAGTCCGTCCGGTTCGTCATCTTCATGGGAACTCTCTTGTCGTATGGGTGGAGGTTCCGGCCGATTATGTCAGCATCGAGGACGGTCGCAATGACGCAGTGCAGCAATCGCTATTTCGCCAGTCCCATCAGCTTCGCGGCGGAGAGGTAGGCCTTCTTCCGCTCTTCCATGAACGCGGGCATCTTGTCGTAGGTGACGTCGACCAGCTCGAAGCCGAGGTCGAGCATCTGCTTGCGGAAGTCAGGGTCGCGGTTGATCTCGGAGAACATGTCCGAGAGCTTGCGGCGGACGTCCTCGGGAGTGGACTTGGGGACGCCGATCCCGCGGATGGCCCCGTCCACCCAGTCGTGGCCGAGCTCCTTGAAGGTGGGCACGTCGGGGAATTGGTCGAGGCGCTTCTCGGACGCCACGGCGAGCATGCGCGCCTTGCCCTTCTGCGTGAGTGCCAGCGGCGAGTACGACATGGCGCCATCCACGTGGCCGCCGATGAGCGAGGCGATCAGGTCGCCGGTGCCCTTGAACGCGACGTACTGCGTCTTGATGCCCGCGAGGCTGTTGAGGCGCTCGTGGGCCGCGTGGTTCGCGGAGTTCGTCCCCGAGCCCGCGAAGTTGAGCTTGCCGGGGTTGGCCTTCGCCGCGGCCACCAGGTCCTGGTAGGTCTTGAACGGGCTCTCGGTGCGCACGATGATCGCGTCGGGGGTGTACTGGAAGAAGTGGATCGTGGTGATGTCGTCGGTCTTGTACTGCACGTTGCCCTCGAGGGGCTGGAGCACGATGTGGGGCAGGTTGGTGCCCATCACGATGTAGCCGTCGCCGGGCATCGAATTGAGCTGTGACCAGGCGAGCGCTCCGCCCGCGCCAGGCTTGGACTCCACGATCAGCTCCTGGCCGAACTTCTTCTTGAAGTAGGGCTGCTGCAGGCGCGCGGCGATTTCGGATTCGCCGCCGGGAGGGAAGGGAATGATGTAGCGAATCGGCTTGTCGGGGAACGCCGAGCGCGCCGGAAGCGCGGACAGGGCCGCCATAGCACCACCTGCGACCAGGAAATCACGTCGTTTCATGTCTCGTCTCTCCTCAGATGTTTTCTGCGATGGACTTGCCGACCTCGACCGTGCTCGCCGTGCCGCCCATGTCGCGCGTGCGCGGCCCCTCCATCAGCACGCGCTCGATCGCCTTGACGATCGCCTCGCCCGCGTCCTTGTGCCCGAGGTGCTCGAGCA
>JBKJYC010000534.1:0-3097 GCA_046715885.1 Usitatibacter sp. | reverse complement strand
CCTGTACCTGCTCTACCTCGGCCTGCCCCTGCTGATGAAGACGCCGGAGAACCAGTCCTTCGCCTATATCGCGGTCATCCTGCTCGTCGCCATCGTACTCGCCGTGCTGATCGCCGGCCTGCAGTTCCTCGCCATCCCCCCACTCCTGCGCGGCTTCTGAAGGAAATCGATTACTCGGGGATGGGAGCGGAGAAGGAGTCGCTGCGACTGGGTGCGCGGGGCCGGTCGCGATTGTGCTTGCGCCGGCGTCCGTAGGGCGAGAGGCCGGAGAGCGCGGGACGCACGTCGAGGAAGCCGGCGAGCTGCTCCAGCGCCTGGCGATAGACGTCGCGCTTGAAGTCGATCACGGTATCGAGCGGCACCCAGTAGTCGTGCCAGCGCCAGGCGTCGAACTCGGGGTGGCCCGAAGCGCGCAACGAGACATCGCAATCGCGGCCCACCAGCCGGAGAAGGAACCAGATCTGCTTCTGGCCCTTGTAGGTGCCGCGCCACTCGCGCTTCACCCAGTGGTTGGGGACGTGATAGTGCAGCCAGTCGCGCGTGCGGCCGAGGATCTGCACGTGCTTGGCGTCGAGTCCCGTCTCTTCCTTCAGCTCCCGGTACATCGCCTGCTCGGGAGTCTCCCCCGGTTTGATGCCGCCCTGGGGAAATTGCCAGGCGTGCTCCTTGATGCGCTTGCCCCAAAACACCTGGTTCTTCGTATTGCAGAGCACGATGGCGACGTTCGGGCGATATCCGTCCCGATCGATCATGGCGTCCACCATCCAATCCGTTGAGTTGAAGCCATTCTTGCACAGTTTGGGAGCACCCGCCAACATGGGGCGGGCACCTGCATCCTGTAGAATCCGAGGCTGCAACTCGATGATTTGATTCAATCTTCAGTGTTCGACGCACCCCGTTCTGGAGAGTTCATGCGTGCCAGTCAGTTCTACCTCGGGACCCTCAAGGAAGCCCCCCAGGAGGCCGAGCTTCCGAGCCATAAGCTGATGCTGAGGGCGGGGTTGATCCGCAGGCTGGGCAGCGGGCTCTATACCTGGATGCCCCTGGGAATCCGGGTATTGCGCAAGGTCGAGCAAGTGGTGCGCGAGGAGATGAACCGCGCCGGGGCGCTGGAGATCCTCGCCCCGCCGATCCAGCCTGCGGCGTTGTGGCAGGAGTCGGGCCGCTGGGACCTCTACGGCCCGATGATGCTGCGCATCAAGGACCGCGCCGAGCGCGAGTTCTGCTACGCGCCCACGGCCGAGGAGGTGCTGGTCGACATCGCGCGCGGCGAGATCCGCAGCTACAAGCAGCTGCCGGTGAACCTCTATCAGATCCAGACCAAGTTCCGCGACGAGATCCGCCCGCGCTTCGGCGTGATGCGCGCGCGCGAATTCATCATGAAGGACGCGTACTCGTTCGACGCCGACTTCGGGGGCCTGCAGAAAAGCTACAAGCTGATGTACGACGCCTATACGCGCATCTTCACGCGCCTGGGGCTCAAGTTCCGCGCGGTGGCGGCGGATTCGGGCGAGATCGGCGGCACGGGCTCGCACGAGTTCCAGGCGCTGGCGGGCTCGGGAGAGGATGCGATCGCGTTCTCGAAGGAATCCGACTACGCCGCCAACGTAGAGCTGGCCGAGGCGCTGGCGCCGGCGGCTGCGCGCGCTGCACCGTCGCAGGCGATGCGGAAGGTCGCTACGCCCGGCAAGCACACCTGCGAAGAGGTCGCGGAGTTCCTGAAGATCCCGCTCGAAAAGACGGTGAAGTCGATCGTCGTGATGCATGAGGACGAGATGTTCATGCTGCTGGTGCGCGGCGACCACATGCTGAACGAGGTGAAGACCACCAAGGTGCCGGGGCTAAAACCGTTTCGTTTCGCCACCGACGCGGAGATCCGCGCGAAGCTGCAGGCCTCGCCCGGGTCGCTAGGGCCGGTGGGCAAGGACGTGAAGATCGTCGCCGACCGCACGGTGGCGGCGATGAGCGACTTCTGCACCGGCGCGAACGAGGACGGCTTCCACATGACCGGCGTCAACTGGGGGCGCGACCTGCCCGAGCCGGTCGTCGCCGACATACGCAACGTGGTGCCGGGCGATCCGTCGCCGGATGGCAAGGGCACGCTCGAGATCGCACGCGGCATCGAGATTGGCCAGGTGTTCCAGCTGCGCACCACGTACTCCGCGAAGATGGGCGCCAACGTCGTGAACGCGAAGGGCGAGAACGTTCCCGTCGAAATGGGCTGCTACGGCATCGGCATCACGCGCGTGGTGGCCGCCGCCATCGAGCAGAACCATGACGAGAAAGGCATCATCTGGCCCGACCCGATGGCGCCCTTCGTGGTCGCCGTGATCGCGCTGGGCTACAACAAGAGCGAGGCCGTGCGCGCGGCCGCCGACAAGCTCTACGGCGAACTCACTGCTGCGGGCGTGGAGGCCTTCCTCGACGACCGCGACGAGCGCCCCGGCGTCCTCCTCGCCGACCAGGAGCTGATCGGCATCCCGCACCGCTTCGTGATCGGCGAGCGCGGATTGAAGGAGAGCATCGCCGAGTACCAGCACCGCCGCGACGCGCAGGCGACGAAGGTGCCGCTCGCCGACGCCGCGGCGCACCTGAAGGGCCGCCTCGCGCCATGACGCGCTGGCCCGGCGCGCGCTTCTTCCCCGACGGCGTCACGCTCGAGACCGAGCGCCTGCGGCTGCGTTTCATGGAGGAGCGTGACCTCGACGCGCTAGCGGCGATGTATGCCGACGCGGAAACGATGCAGTACATCGGCGAGGGCAAGGCGTTGAGCCGCATGGACACCTGGCGCTCCATCGCCGGGGCGCTCGGCCACTGGCTGGTGAAGGGCTACGGCATGTGGGCGGTCGAGGAGCGCTCGTCCGGCGAGGTGATCGGGCGCCTCGGCTTCATCGACGTGGAAGGCTGGCCCGGCTTCGAGCTGGGCTGGCTCATCGCCCGGAAGCAATGGGGCCGCGGCTATGCCAGCGAGGGCGCGAAGGCCGCCTATGGCTACGCGCGGGAGACGCTCAAGCGCGAGCGCGTGATCAGCCTCATTCGCCCCGGCAACGAGCGCGCGGTGCGCGTCGCGGAGAAGCTCGGCTTCGTCCGCGACGGC
>JBKJYC010000533.1:0-3173 GCA_046715885.1 Usitatibacter sp. | reverse complement strand
CGACCAGCCCCGAAGATCGCAAGCGCAGGGCGCGGCGCGCGCTCGACGAAGTGCTGCCCGCGGCCTTCGCCGTCTGCCGCGAGGCGAGCGTGCGCGCGACCGGCATGCGCCACTTCGACGTGCAGCTCATCGGCGGCATCGCGCTTCATCAGGGACGCATCGCCGAGATGCGAACCGGCGAAGGCAAGACGCTGGTGGCGACGCTTCCGGCATACCTCAATACGCTCGCCGGCCAGAGCGTCCACATCGTCACGGTGAACGACTACCTCGCCCAGCGCGACGCCGACTGGATGGGAAAGATCTACGGCTTCCTCGGGCTCACCGTCGGCGTCGTCGTCCCGCAGATGGACCCGCAGGAGAAGCAGGCCGCGTACCAGTCGGACATCACGTACGGGACGAACAACGAGTTCGGCTTCGACTACCTGCGCGACAACATGGCCACACAGGTCTCGGAGCGCTTCCAGCGGGGGCTGCACTACGCCATCGTCGACGAGGTCGACTCGATCCTCATCGACGAGGCGCGCACGCCGCTCATCATCTCGGGACAGGCCGAGGACTCCACGGAGCTCTATCGCCGCATCAACACGCTGATCCCCAGGCTCTCCAAGCAGGCCGACGAGAAGGCGCCCGGGGATTTCCACGTGGACCTGAAGCAGCACACGGTCACGCTTTCCGAGGAGGGCCACGAGCACGCCGAGGCTCTGATGACCGAGGCCGGGCTGCTGCCCGATGGCGCCAGCCTCTACGACCCGTCGAACATCATGCTGATGCACCACCTGCATGCGGGAGTGCGCGCGCACTCGCTCTATCACCGCGACCAGCATTACGTGGTGCAGAACGACGAGGTCATCATCGTCGACGAGTTCACCGGCCGGATGATGCAGGGCCGGCGGTGGTCCGAGGGCCTGCACCAGGCCGTGGAGGCCAAGGAGGGTGTCTCGATCAAGAACGAGAGCCAGACCCTCGCCTCGATCACCTTCCAGAACTACTTCCGCCTCTACAAGAAGCTCTCCGGCATGACCGGCACGGCCGACACCGAGGCCTTCGAGTTCTCGCACATCTACAACCTCGAGACGGTGCTGATCCCGACGCACCGCAAGATGGTCCGCAAGGACTCCAACGACCAGGTCTTCATCACGGCGAAGGAGAAGTACAACGCGATCATCACGGACGTGCGCGACTGCTACGAGCGCGGGCAGCCGGTGCTCCTGGGCACGACGTCGATCGAGAATTCCGAGCTCATCTCCACGCTGCTGGAGAAGGAGAAGCTCCCGCACCAGGTGCTGAACGCGAAGCAGCACGCGCGCGAGGCCGAGATCGTGATCCAGGCCGGCCGGCCGAAGATGATCACCATCGCCACCAACATGGCGGGCCGCGGCACGGACATCGTGCTGGGCGGCAACCCGGACCCCGAGATCCAGGCGATCCGCTCCGACGAGGCGCTCCCCCAGGCCGACAGGGACGCGAAGATCGCCGCGGTGAAGGAGAGCTGGGACAAGCTGCACAACGCAGTGGTCGCCGCAGGCGGCCTGCACATCGTGGGCTCGGAGCGCCACGAGTCGCGCCGCATCGACAACCAGTTGCGCGGCCGCGCGGCGCGCCAGGGCGATCCGGGCTCCTCGAAGTTCTTCCTCTCCTTCGAGGATCCGCTGCTCAAGATCTTCGCCGGCGACAAGCTGAAGGCGGTGATGGGGGCGCTGAAGATCCCCGAGGGCGAGGCGATCGAGGCCAGGATGGTCACGCGATCGATCGAGAACGCGCAGCGCAAGGTCGAGGCGCGCAACTTCGACATCAGGAAGCAGTT
Source organism: Usitatibacter sp. (assembly GCA_046715885.1). GTDB lineage: Bacteria > Pseudomonadota > Gammaproteobacteria > Burkholderiales > Usitatibacteraceae > Usitatibacter. The sequence goes on along the minus strand of JBKJYC010000533.1, from coordinate 1,369 downwards.
GCTCGAGTACGACGACGTCGCCAGCGACCAGCGCAAGGTGATCTACGCGCAAAGGAACGAGCTGCTCGAGTCCCAGGACATCTCGGAGACCATCGCCTCGATCCGCTCCAGCGTCCTGGCCGACGTGGTGCTGGAGCACATCCCGCAGGACTCCGTGGAAGAGCAGTGGGACGTGCCGGGGCTCGAGCGCAAGCTCGAGGCTGAATATTTCACCCCGGTCCCCGTTGCCGAATGGGCGAAGGCGGACGACCACCTCGACGGCGCGACCATCGCCGAGCGCGTGGTCGCGGAAGCGGCCAAGGGCTACACCGGGAAGTTCGCGAGCATCGATCCGGAGGTCCTCCACCACTACGAGCGCTCGGTGATGCTGCAGTCGATCGATACGCACTGGCGGGAGCACCTGGCCGCGCTCGACTACCTGCGCCAGGGCATCCACCTGCGCGGCTACGCGCAGAAGCAGCCGAAGCAGGAATACAAGCGCGAGGCTTTCGAGCTCTTCGGCACCATGCTCGACTCGATCAAGCGCGAGGTGACGCGCCACCTGATGGCAGTGCAGATCCGCACCCAGGAGCAGGTCGAGGAGGCCGAGCGCCGCGCCGAGGAAGCCGCGCGCGCGGTGAAGAACATCCAGTACAACCATCCCGGCGCCGATACGGCGATGGCCGGGGGCGAAGCCGATGGAGAGCCCATGGGCGCGGGCGCGGACGTGGCCGTCGCCGAAGCGCCGTTCGTGCGCTCCACGCAGAAGGTCGGGCGCAACGACCCGTGCCCCTGCGGCTCGGGGAAGAAGTACAAGCAATGCCATGGGAAGCTCGCCTGAAGGCGCGATAACGATCCGCCGCGCGGAGCCCGAGGACTACGAGGGCTTCGCCGCGGTGTTCGCGGGCGCGAGCGCCCAGTCGGAAACCCTGCAGATGCCATTCCCCTCGCGTGAGCTGTGGCGCAAGCGTCTGGCCGAAGCGCCGCCGGGCGCGCACCGCCTGGTCGCGCTGATCGACGGCCGCCAGGTCGGCAACGCGGGCCTCGATCCCGCGCACAGCAGCCAGCGCCGCGCACACGCGGCCCACCTGGGCATTGCGGTGCACGACGACTTTCAGGGCCGTGGCGTCGGCAAGGCGCTGATGCAGGCGCTCCTCGACCTGGCCGACCGCTGGACACCCTTCACGCGCATCGAGCTCACCGTCTACGCCGACAACGCGCGCGCCATCGCGCTCTACAAGCGTTTCGACTTCGAGGAGGAGGGGCTCCACAAGCGCTACGCGTTGCGCGACGGGCAGTACGTCGACTCCCTGGCCATGGCCCGCATCCGGCCAAAATAGAGAATCGGGGTCAGATCAGGGTCAGATCCGGATCTGACCCTGATCTGACC
>JBKJYC010000532.1:0-8756 GCA_046715885.1 Usitatibacter sp. | reverse complement strand
GGCCAACGGCGAAGTGGCGGCCATCGAGCGCGTGATCCAGCGCGGGTGCTGGACCGCCATCGAGCGCTTCGGCGCAAGCGGGCCCTGGGCGGTGGGCGCGGTGCACGACGACGATTCCTTCGACATTCTCCTCTACGGGGAGAAGCAGGGCACCGTGCGCTGGGAGCTGATGGGCGACCACAACCGCATGAATGCGCTGGCGGCTCTCGCCGCCGCGCGCCACGCGGGCGTGCCCGTGGCGCAGGGCATCGGCGCGCTGAACCGGTTCCAGGGCGTGAAGCGCCGCATGGAAGTGCGCGGCACGGTCAACGGGATCACGGTGTACGACGATTTCGCCCACCATCCGACCGCCTTCGAGACCACCATCGCCGGCCTGCGCCACCGCGTCGGCGCGCAGCGCATCGTCGCCGTGTTCGAGCCGCGCTCCAACACCATGAAGCTGGGAACGATGCAGGGGTTGCTGGCGAAATGCTTCGCGGGCGCGGACCTCGTCTATTGCCATGCCAACGACCTGGGCTGGGATCCGGCGCGGGCCCTGGCGCCGTTGTCCACGCGCGCGGCGATCTATCACGACCTCGATCCCATGGTCGAGGCGCTGGGCCAGGTGCTGCGGCCCGGCGACCACGTTCTCGTGATGTCCAACGGCGGCTTCGGTGGGGTGCACGCGAGGCTGCTGCAGCGCCTCGGAGCCGCCAAGCAGGACGCGGCCGAATGAAGAACGAGCAGGCCGAGCTGCGCCACCTGCTGGAGTCGCGCTTCCCGATCGTCGTCGTCGAGACGGCCGAGGAGCGCCGCTTCCTGCAGATGATCGAGGCGGTCGCCGCGGCTTCGGAGACGCCGCTCTTCACCTGGAGCCTGGTCCAGGGCCTGCGCCGCACCCCCCGCGGCGACGGCGTGCTCGAGACGCGCGAGCTGGCGCACGCCTTGTGGCACATCCGCAAGACGCCGCAGAACGGCTACTTCGTCTTTCTCGACCCGCAGCCCTTTCTCGACCACCCGGAGACGATCCGGCTGATCCGCGAGATCAGCTTCGACTACACGCGCACCCAGCAGACTCTGGTGTTCGTCGGCTCGAGCTTGAACCTCCCGCCCGACCTGATGCGCATGAGCGCCACCTTCCGCATGGCGCCCATCACGCCCGAGGACATCCGCAAGCTCTTCAAGGAGGAGACCGAGCTCTTCGCCACGCGCAACGACGGTCAGGCGGTGAAGGGCGACGCGGCGGCCTACGAGCTCATGGTCCAGCACCTGGTCGGCATTTCGCGAGACGATGCGCGGCGCCTCATCCGCCAGGCCATCGAGCACGAGGGGCGCATCACCATGGAGGACGTGGGCCGCGTGCTGCGCCACAAGCACGAGTCCCTGGGCAAGGGCGGAGCGCTGCAGCTGGTGACCGAGGTGGAGACCTTCGAGCGCGTCGGCGGCCAGAAGCGCCTCAAGAAATGGCTCGAGCTTCGCCGCGGCGCCTTCCTGGGCACCGAAGGCGCGCACGGGCTCGACGTACCCAAGGGCCTCATGCTGCTGGGCGTGCAGGGCGGGGGAAAGAGCCTCGCCGCCAAGGCGATCGCGGGTTCCTGGCGTGTGCCGCTGCTGCGCCTGGACTTCGGCGCGATGTACGACAAGTTCCACGGCGAGACCGAGCGCAACCTGCGCGCCGCGCTCGAGACCGCGGCCGCCATGTCGCCGTGCGTGCTCTGGCTGGACGAGATCGAGAAAGGACTCGCCACGGGCGACGGTTCGGGCGACGCCGGCGTTTCCAGGCGCGTGCTCGCCACGCTGCTCACCTGGATGAGCGAGCGCAGGAACCGCGTTTTCCTGATCGCCACCGCCAACAACATCGCCTCGCTGCCGCCGGAGTTGCTGAGGAAGGGGCGCTTCGACGAAATCTTCTTCGTCGACCTTCCCGAGCCGGACGTGCGCGCAGAGATCTTCCGGATCCACCTGGACAAGCGCGGCCTCAAAGGCGCGCAATTCGACCTGGCCGGCCTCGCCGGCGCTTGCGCCTCCTTCTCGGGCGCGGAGATCGAGCAGGCCATCGTCGCCGCGTCCTACTCCGCCTTCGCGGAGAAGTGCGCGCTCGGCGCCCCCCACGTCCTGCAGGAGCTCAGGAGCACCCGGCCGCTGGCCGTGCTCCGTGCCGAGGAAGTCGCGGCGCTGCGCCACTGGGCCGAGGGCCGCACGGTCCGCGCCGATTAGGAACCGAACCCATGCGGACCTACGCCTTTCGCATCGTCAACGTCTTCACCCGTGGCGGCCGGCTCAGCGGCAATCCGCTCGCCGTGTTCGAGGACGGCCGCGGCCTCGACGACGCCACGATGCAGGCGCTCGCGCGCCAGATGAATCTCTCGGAGACCACGTTCGTCCTGCCCTCGGAGCGGGCCACGGCACGCGTGCGCATCTTCACGCCGGCCTACGAGATGCCCTTTGCCGGGCACCCGACGCTGGGAACCGCGCATGTCGTGCGCTCGATGCGCTCCGCGGGCGACTCGCTCCAGCTCGAGATGAAGGCCGGCGTGATCCCGGTGAGCGCGCGCGGCGACCGCTGGACTCTGCAGGCCAACCCGCCGAAGTGGCGCGAGGTCGGCGAGTCGCGCGCCGAGCTCTCGGCGATGCTCGGCCTCGAATCCGCGGACCTCGCCGAGCGCCCGCTCTGGGTGGACGCGGGCAAGGAGCAACTGATGGTCCCGGTGCGCGACGCGGCCGCGGTCGGGCGCGCCAAGCCGAAGGCCGACGCGTTCACGCGGCTCAGGAGCGTGGACAACCTCAGCATGGCGTATGTCTTCGCCGACGAAGGCGACGCGAAGGGCGCCGTGAAAGCGCGGTTCTTCTTCCCCAGCGGGCCCTCGATCGTGGAGGACCCGGCGACCGGCTCGGCATGCGCGGGCCTTGGCGGCTGGTTCTGCGCTCTGCGCCCGCGCGCCGACCTCGATCGCGTGGTCGCCCAGGGCGACGAGATCCATCGGCCCTCGAACCTGTATCTCACGGTCAGGGGCGGCACGGTGTTGGTGGGCGGAGACGTGATCGACCTCGCCCGGGGCAGCCTCGAGATTTGAAGACGATCCTCTACCTGCACGGGTTCATCAGCTCCCCGCAATCCAAGAAGGCCGTGATGCTGGGCGACTATCTGCGCGGCCAGGCGCTCGGGATCGAATATCTCGTGCCGGAGCTGCACCACCGGCCGGCGCGGGCGATCGCGCGGATCGCGCAGGCGTGCGCCGGGCGCGATGCCGCGGACCTGGCGCTCGTGGGCAGCTCGCTCGGCGGTTTCTACGCCACGGTGATGGCCGAGAGGCTGGGGTGCAAGGCCGCACTGCTCAATCCCGCCGTCCATCCCCACGCGCACTTCGGCCACTACATCGGCCCGCACAAGAACCTGTACACCGGCGAGGCCTTCGAGCTGACCCAGGCGCACGTGGACGAGCTGCGCGACCTCGACGTCGCCGTGATCTCGCGGCCGGCGCGCTACTGGCTCATCGTCGAGACCGGCGACGAGGTGCTCGACTACCGCGAGGCGCTGTCCTATTTCGCGGGCGCGTTCCACACCGTCGTGCGCGGGGGCGACCACACCCTCGCTTCCTTCCACGAGCACGTGCCGGACCTGGTCCAGTGGGCGCGGGAATGAAGCAGGTCCTGTTCGAGGAGGACGGGGCGTTCCGGGTGGGCACCATCCTGGCGGAGGCGGGGGCGTCTTTCCAAGTGGAGGCGGCACACGGCAAGCGCTCGAAGGTGAAGGCCGCGAGCATCCTGCTGCGCTTCGACCACCAGGGGCTGCAGGGACTCATGCCCGAGGCGCAGAAGCTCTCCGAGGAGATCGACCCGCAGTTCCTGTGGGAGGTCTGCGGGAGCGAGGAGTTCGGCTTCGACACGCTGGCGCGCGACTACTATGGGCACGCGCCTTCGCCGGTGGAGGCCACCGCGGTGGCCTTGAGGCTGCATGCGAGCCCGATGTACTTCTACAAGCGCGGCAAGGGACGCTACCAGGCGGCTCCGGAAGAGAACCTCAGGGCGGCGTTGGCAGGCGCGGACAAGAAGCGCAAGCAGCAGGATCAGGTGGACACCTGGTCCGCGGAGCTCGCCGCGGGCCGCGTCCCCGCCCCGATCGCGGCGAAGCTGGACACCCTGCTCTTCAAGCCCGACAAGATGGGGCTCGAGTGGCGCTCGCTCGACCAGGCCGCCACGCAGTCGGGGCTCACGCTCCCCAGGTTGCTGCAGAAGGCGGGCGCCCTCGCGGACCCCGAGGACTACTTCCTGCGGCGCTTCGCGTTCGAGTTCTTCCCGGGCGGCACCGGCTTCGGCACCGTGGCGCCGATCGTGGAGCCCGCCAGCCTGCCGGATGCCAAGGTGCGCGCATTCTCCATCGACGACCACGAGACCACGGAGATCGACGACGCGTTCTCGGTCGAGCGCCTCGGCGACGGCACGCTGCGAGTCGGAGTGCATATCGCCGCGCCGGCGCTCTTCTTCGGCCGCGAGCACGCGCTCGAGGCCGCGGCCCGCGAGCGCCTGTCGACCGCCTATTTCCCCGGCGGCAAGATCACCATGCTGCCCGAGGCCGCGGTGCAGGCAGCCACGCTCTGCGCGGGCCGGCGCGTCCCCGCGGCCTGCCTCTACCTCACCCTCGACCCCCGGACGCTCGACATCCTGGCGACCGATTCGCGGCTGGAGCGCGTCGAGGTCGCGGAGAACCTGCGCATCGGGGAGCTGGAGAGGCGGCTGAACGCGGACGCCGTGGCCGCGGACCGCGTGGAAGGCGCCCACGGCGACGACCTGCTGGTCCTCTGGAAGCTGGCCGCGAAGCTGCGCACGGCGCGCGGAGCGGGCGAAGAGAAGGGCGATCGCCTCGACTACACCATCCGCGTGTCCGAGGGCCGCGTCGCGATCGAGCCGCGCCGGCGCGGAACGCCCATCGACGTGCTCGTCTCCGAGCTCATGATCCACGTGAACTCGGCATGGGGGAAGCTGCTGGCCGAGCAGGGGCTTCCCGCGATCTACCGCAACCAGCGCGGCATCAAGACACGCATGGAGGTGGAACCGGGGTCGCACGAGTGGCTCGGCGTGACGCACTACGCCTGGTCCAGCTCGCCGCTGCGGCGCTTCTCCGACCTTGCCAACCAGCGCCAGCTGGTCGCCGCTCTGCGCCACGAGGCGCCCGCCTACTCGCGTGAAGAGTTGGCGGATGCGGCGCGCGACTTCGAGACCGTCTACGAAGCGTACGCGGAGCACCAGCGCACGCTCGAGCGTTACTGGGTGTTGCGATACCTCCTTCAGGAAGGGCTCGGCGAGTCCGATGCCACCGTCATCCGCGACGAGCTGGTGCGTCTGGAGGGCCTGCCGCTCGTCTGCCGCGCCATCGGGCTGCCGCCGTCGGCATCCGGCGACAAGGTGCGCGTGGCATTCGGCGAGCCCGATCTGTGGGAGCCGTCGGTGCTGTGCCGGTACGCGGGCAAATAGCTCTACAATCTTCACTCATGCAGTTGCAAGCGCCTTCGCCCGACGCCCTCGCCTCGTTCTCCGACTTCCTGCTGGAGCGATTCGGGCTCATCGCCTCGATGCAGGTGGCATTCGTGGCTTCCGTGGCGCTGCATGCGTTGCTCATCGTGGGCCTGGGCTTCAAGTTCATCGACCTGCGCAAGTGGGACGCACCGCACAACGTGTTGGACGTGGTGCTGGTGAACTCGAGGAGCGCCACGAAGCCCACCAAGGCCGACGCCCTCGCCCAGGCGAGTCTCGACGGCGGCGGCAACACCGACGAGAAGCTGCGCGCGAAGACTCCCTTCCCGAGCCTGAAGGAAAAGGAGCAGCAGGAGCAGCAGGCGCTGGCGCGCCTGAAGCAGCTCGATCGCGAGGCGAAGGAGCTGATGACGCAGCTGAAGTCCCCGGCGCAGGTGGCGCAGGCGCCCGTGGCCCCCGCGGCGGAAGCGAAGCCCAACGAGCAGGCGCGCGACCTGGTCGACAAGGCGCTCGAGATCGCGCGCCTCGAGGCGCAGATCCGGCGCGAGTACCAGGCCTACCAGGAGCGTCCCAAGAAGAAGTTCATCGGCGCGCGCGCCTCGGAGTATCGCTTCGCCGTGTACGTGGACAACTGGCGCATGAAGATCGAGCGCATCGGCAACCTGAACTACCCGGCGGAGGCCAAGCGCAGCCGCACCTACGGCTCGCTGCAGCTCACTGTGGGCATCAAGGCCGACGGCGAGGTCGAGTCCATCGAGATCAACAAGAGCTCGCGCAGCAAGATCCTCGACCAGGCGGCGATCCGCATCGTGCGCCTGGCCGCGCCCTTCGACCGCTTCCCGGACAACATCAAGGCCGACACGGACATCCTCTACATCACGCGCACCTGGACCTTCACGCGCGGCGACCAGGTGCTGGCCGAGTGAAGCATGCCGCCACGCGCGCAAAGCGTGGACCGGCACTACGGTGCCGCATTGACGGCTCGCGCCGAGCGCTGAGCCGAGCCTGGAGGCGACGCACTTCGTCGCAAAGGGTTACCGGGGCAGTAGCGCCGGGCGCTTCACGCGCCCATACAGCGCGAGGGCTTTTTCGCGCTGCGCGGCGTGGTCGACGACGGGCGCCGGATAGTCCCGGCCGATCACGCAACCGCTGGCTTGCTGCTCGGCCGCGGACATGGCCCAGGGCGCGTGGATGAGGGCGTCCGGCACGCGTTCCAGTTCGGGCAGGTAGCGGCGGATGAAACGCCCTTTGGGGTCGAAGCGCTGCGACTGCGTGACCGGGTTGAAGAAGCGGAAGTAGGGTTGCGCGTCGCACCCGGTGGAGGCCGCCCACTGCCAACCACCGTTGTTCTGCGCCAGGTCGAAGTCGTTCAGATTCGCTGCGAAGTAGCCCTCGCCCAGGCGCCAGTCCACCAGCAGGTCCTTCACGAGGAAGGACGCCGTGACCATGCGCAGCCGGTTATGCATGTAGCCGGTGGCGTTGATCTGGCGCATCGCCGCGTCCACCAGCGGGTAGCCGGTGCGGGCCTCGCGCCACGCCGCGAACAACGCCAGGTCGTTGGGCCAGCGGATCGCGTCGTACTCGCGCCGGAAGGCGCCGCTCGCGGCGTGCGGGTTGTGCCAGAGGATCTGGAAGTAGAAGTCGCGCCACGCGAGCTCGGAGAGCCAGGTCTCGGCGCCCGCGCCGCGCACCGCGCGCGCCGTCCTGGCGAGCTCGCGGATCGAGACCGTGCCGAAGCGGTTGTGCACCGACAGGTACGACACGCCCTTCACCGCCGGGAAGTCGCGCGCTTTCCGGTAGCTCGCCATGCGCGCCCGAAAGTCCTCGAGGAGCACGCGGCCGGCGTTCGCACCGGGGCGGATGCCCACCGCCTCGAGGTTGCTGCGCTGGAAGCCGAGCGCTTCCAGCGGCGGCAAGGGCGAGGGCGCGGCGGGCCTGGCGAGCGCCCCTGCGTGGCTCGCGACCGGATACGCCTTCACCTGGAAGTCGTCCAGCCTCGCCAGCCAGGCGTTGCGGTAGGGCGTGAACACGACGAACGGCGCGCGCTCCTTGGTGAGCACCTCGTCCTTGTGCAGCAGAGCCTGGTCCTTGGCGCGGTGCAGCTTGCGGCCGGCCGCGGCGAGCGCCCGCTCCACCGCGGCATCGCGCGCGGTCGCCGCGGGCTCGTAGTCCTCGTTCGCGAACACCGCATCCACCCCCAGCTCCGCCGCCAACCTGGGGATGGCCTCCCTCGCCCGGTCGTGCGCGACGAGGAGTTCGCCGCCCTGCGCGCGCAACGCCGCCTGCAGCTCGGACACGCTTGCGTGGATGAACTCGACGCGGCGGTCGGTCCGCGTCGGGAGCGCATCGAGGATTTCGCGGTCGAACACGAAGACGCAGTGCACTCGGCGGGCAGAGCGCAGCGCGTAGTAAAGGCCGGCGTTGTCGTCGAGGCGAAGGTCGCGGCGGAACCAGAAGAGGGCGGCCTCGTACGGCTTCATTTGTCTGGCACCGGGAGGAGAGGCTAGAATACGCGACGGCTGTCGATGCATACGATCAATCTCACCAAGCACTTCCTGATCGCCATGCCCGCCATGGCGGACCCGAACTTTTCGCGCACGCTCACCTTTGTTTGCGAGCACAACGAGCGCGGGGCCCTCGGGATCGTCGTGAACCGCCCCATCGAGGTCACGCTTGGGGCACTTTTCCGCCAGGTGGAGATCCCGCTGGCGGATTCCCCGCTCTCCGGGCAGCCGGTGTTCTACGGCGGACCGGTCCAGTTCGACCATGGGTTCGTCCTGCACCGGCCGCTGGGCACCTGGAAATCCACCCTGCCCGTGGGCGACATCGGCCTCACCACCTCGCGCGACATCCTCGAGGCCATGGCCACCGGACGCGGGCCGCGCGAACAGCTGGTGGCGCTCGGCTATGCCGGATGGGCTCCCGGGCAGCTCGAGGACGAGATCCAGAGCAACGGCTGGCTCACCGTGGCCGCGGACCTGGACGTGATCTTCGACGTGCCGCCCGAAGGGCGCTACGACGCGGCCATGAAGATCCTCGGCGTGAACGCCGCCAACCTTTCCGAGGAGGCGGGGCACGCGTGATCGCCGCAGCCGAATCCGGGACCCTTTTGGGATTCGACTTTGGCGAGAAGCGCATCGGCGTGGCGGTGGGCGAGACCGCCACCGGCATCGCGCATCCCCTGATGGCGATCGACGCGCAGGCCAACGAGCGGCGCTTCGCCGAGGTCGAGAGGGTGGTGCTCGACTGGCGGCCGGCGGGCTTCATCGTGGGGCGGCCCAGGCACGCGGATGGGGCGCAACACC
>JBKJYC010000531.1:0-2728 GCA_046715885.1 Usitatibacter sp. | reverse complement strand
ACGAGCAAGGGGCTCGCAGCCAGCAACGCGAGCAGAGCGCGCCGCTTCATTCGACGACCTGGTCCGCGCGCACCAGTATGTCCAAAGGGAATTTCAGGCCGAGCAGCTTCGCGGTGCGCAGGTTGATGACCAGGTGGGAGCGGTCGGGAAGTTCCCAGGGGATCTCCGCCGGCCTGATCCCCCTGAGCACCTTGTCGAAGATCCCGAGCTCGCGCTGATCGGGATCGTCGTGGTGCATCGTGTAGCTCATCAGGCCGCCGTCCTCGAGCCGGGCCCGGTCGTAAAACATGGTCGCCACGCCATGGCGGAGCGCGAGCTTGCCCGCTTCGGATACTTCATCGTCCCTCAGCGGAAACTCGATGAATGCGACCTTCGCCCCGGGACCTTTCATTTCGCCAAAGACGCGGTCGAACCCGGAAAGCTCCACGATCCGCACCTCCGGTACCAGTCCGACGGCCGTTGCCGCCGCTTCATAGGGACGCAGCATCTGCCTCGCGACTTCTTGCCGGGGGTCTCCGCTGATGTTGGCGCGCCCGATGATCACGAGCCGTTCGAGCTTCGGAAAGACGCGGCGAATCACTTCGACTTGCTTGGCAGGCGTATCCGGGTGCCGGTGGGCAAGGCCGGTGATGTTGCCGTCGGGCCGTGCAAGGCTCCTGGTAAACCCGGCGGCCACGGGGTCGTTCACCCTCGTGATGATCGGGATCGTCTTCGTCGCATCCTGCAGGAGCCTGGTCTGGAGGGTGCCGGTCGTGTAAAGCACGTCCACCTTCCGTCGCACGAGCTCCGAGGCCATCTGCGCGCCGCGCGCGAAGTTCCCCTGGAAGCAATGCCATTCGACCGCCAGATTCCGACCCTCGACATGACCGAGCTTGGCGAGCGCCTTGAACCAGGGCGCGGCGCTCTTCCGAACCGCTTCGCATGAGTCGTTGGCCGCGAACACGCCGATTCGCCGCGTGCCCGAAGGTAGATCCGCAAGCGCACGCTTCGCGAGCAGGCAACCCGCGGCCAACGATGCGAGCAGCGCGCGCCGGTTCATTCCACGACCTGGGCCGCGCGCACAAGCATGTCCGAAGGCAATTTCAGGCCGAGCAGCCCGGCCGTGCGCAGGTTGATGGCCAGGTAGACGCGATCGGGAAGCTCCCAGGGCATCTCCGCCGGTTTGGCGCCCTCGAAGATGTCGGCGATCAGGTGGACGAGGCGTGATTTCCGGTCGCCTGGGTACATCGTGAAGCTCATCAATCCGCCCTGCTCGATATAGCCCCTGTCGTAGTACATCGTGGGCACGAACCACGAGGCCGCGGCGAAGGGCACGGGGCTTGTCACGGACGTGAAACTCGTCAAAGCGTCCGGGTTCGAGCCCGCCTTCCGGGATCGGATGAGCGGGAATCCAAGGCCGTCCGTGATTGGGGAAATGAGTGAAGAGGTGACCACGATCTCGTCGGCCCGAATCAGGACTTCGGGCGGAATCGTGAGCTTCAATGCGGCCGCCGACGCGCGATTGATCTTGAGCGGGCGCGGGTGCAACATTGCGCGCCGATTCCGGTCGATCGTCACTGGACCACCCGGTCAGCCTGCGTGATCAGCGACGCGGGGAAAGTGAGCCCGAGCTCCTTCGCAGTCCCGAGGTTGAGGCGAAGCTCGAGCTTGTCCACCTGCTCGATCGGCAGCTCCGCCGGCTTCGCGCCTTTGAGGATCCGGTCGATGAAATAGGGGATGCGGCGGTAAGGCAGCTCGTCGTCCACGGAGTACCCCATCAATCCACCCGACTCGACCGCCGGGAGGTGTTCGTGCATCGCTGGCAGGCGATGCCGGAAGCAAACCTCGTGAACTTTCCGCTGGACTTCACGGTATTGCATTTGCGGCGTGCCGCGGAAGACCAACCCGTTGGCACCTTGTCGAACGGCCTCCTCGACTGCGCGCTCGAACTCCACGCCCTCAAAGCGCACATTGAAGATGGACAAGCCAAGGTCGGTCGCAGCCTTGAGCGTTTCCGGGTGGAAGTCGCCATGTCCGACACGGGCGATGAAGGCCACCCTCGTGGTGCGGGGGGCAGCGCTCTTCAGCAACTGCAGGAGCTTTCCTTGGGAGCCTCTGAATTCCCAGGAGAGCCCCGTCAGATTGCCGCCCGGCCGTGCGAGCGAGGCGACAAGACCTTGCTCGACAAGAAAGCCCCCGGTGGCCACGATCGGGATCGTCCGCGTCCTCTGCAACGCGATCCTCGACGATTCATTGTTGAAGACGACCAGCACATCCACGGGCATTCTCACGAACTCGTCGATGATGCCCGGCCGACGCTCGGGCCGCCCCTCCGCCGATTTCCACAGAAGCTGCACGTTCTTCCCCTCCACCCACCCGAGGTCGCGCAAGCTCTCCTCGATGATCCGCGGCGCCGGATGCGTGCTGCGGCGCTGGATCAGCTCGGCGTTCACCATCGTGTTCGCTACGAAGCCGATCCTGTAGACCCCCTTCTTTTGGGGGCTGCGCCAGAACGAGCCGAGTCCCGAGCAGGGAACCCGCGGCCAGCGAAGCCAGGAGCGCGCGGCGGTTCACTGGAATACGCGCTCGGCCTGCGTGATCACGGATGCAGGGAACGTGAGCCCGAGCGCTTTCACCGTCTTGAGAATCACTACTCGATCACCTCAGTCGCCTGGATCCGGATCGATGCGGGAATCGTGAGGCCCATCGCGCGCGCGGTGCGCAGGTTCACCGCAAAGCCATAATCGTT
>JBKJYC010000530.1:0-3278 GCA_046715885.1 Usitatibacter sp. | reverse complement strand
GATGAGCGCCTCGCGCGCGGCGGCGAGGGCGCGATCGCTCAAGCCTTCGCGGCCCAGCCGGGCCGCCTGGCCCGCGAGCCCCGATGCGAAGGCCGCGACGAGCCCCAGCGACACGACGCCGGCGAGGACCAGGAGGATCGTGCCGCTTTCGCGCGCTGCTTTTCGCATGCGCACAGGTTAGGCGGGGGCCTGAGTGAAGTCGCGCGGAAATGCCGCGCGCTACGCAAGCGATTCCGCGCCTACTTCGCCGGGCGCCGGGGTTCCGGGGTGACCTTCACCGCGGATCGCGGGAGGCTGGGTGCGTTGTCGCGCACGAGGCGCGGGTCAAAGAGCGGGTCGTCTTTCGGATTCGCGGTGGCCACGGCGCGGCCGTCGATCCATACCGTGTTGCGGCCGTCGCTGCGCTTCACGAAGCCGGTGACTTCGGGTGGTGCATACGCGCGCCCCGCCTGCGCGCCGGGCTCGGGCGTGGCCGGCTCGCCGCGGCGCAGCCGGTCGAGGCGGTCGCGTTCCTCGGCCGAGTGGAAGAGCGTGCCCAGCCCGGCCGCAGCGAGCGGCGCAGCCGCGAGGAAGAGGAAGAGGGCCAGCAAGCGTTCAGCCACGGACCGCCCCTTTCTTCTCCTTGATGGTGATCCACTCGAGGCTGCATTCGGCTTCCACGCGGGCGCGCAGGGCGACCCCTCCGCTCTCGCCGAGTCGCCGCAGCGCGCAACGGTCCACCGGATAGAGCCCGCGCGCGGAACGCGAGAGCTCCTCGATGAACGCGAGCGCGTCGCCCTCGTGCAGCGCCAGGGCCTTGACCTTCACGCGGCTAGCGAGCACGTCCACCGACGAGTATGTAGGGCCCGGGAGGGCGCGCTGCGGCGCGATCTCGTAGTCCAGGCCCAGCAGGTTGTGGCGGCGGCGCAGGTCGGCCACCAGTTCGATCAGGTCCAGGCGGCGCTCCTCCTGCAGGATGCCGCGGTCGACCAGCGCACGGAACACCTCGGCCGACTCGGTCAGGTTGTCCCGCTCGCGCCGCCCTCCGTCCAGGCGCGAGCGCGCCTCGCGCAGGCGCTTGTCCGCCTGGCTGCCCTCGCGCATGTCGCGCTCGGTGATCCAGTTGCCCCCCGCGCCGATCGCCACCGCGGCGAGGATCGAAAGGACCAGGAGGATCCACGAGGCGCGCAGCACCCGGAAGCCCTCCCGGGAGAAGACGGTCTTCATCAGGCGGCCCGTTCGCGCACCACGCGCAGGGTGAAGCGCGCATCGCTGGAGGTCGCATCGGCGCCGCCGAGCTTTCCCTGCATCGCGAGCCCGGGCCGCGTGTCCAGCGGGCTCTCGACCACCTCGGCCTTGTAGCCCGGAAGGCGCGAGATGTCGGCGGCCAGCTGGTCGACTTCATGGAGCGCGCCGCGGTAGTCCACGCCCTCGATGCGCACCGTGGCCTCGAGCAGTGCCACCTGGTAGCGCCCGCTGGCGAACGGCGTATCGGGGCTTTCGGGAACGGCCGGCGGCGTGCCCTCGGAGCCCCGCCTCAACGCCCGGACCGTCGGCGCCTGCGACATGGCGGTCGCCGGGAGCGGCGGCGTGACGGTGGGCTCGTTCGCGGTCTGCCAGGCCAGTTGCAGCAGCCGCACGCGCGGATGACTTTCGAGCACGCGGGAGACCGGCACGAGGAAGTCGGAGATCGTCGGGAAGTTGCGGATGTTGCCGTTGTAGAAGGCAACCGAGTCGCGCATCGCGGCGCCGCCCACCCCGCGCGAAGGCAGCGAGCGGACGATCTCGTCGTACTCGCGGTTGAGCGACTGGAGCTGCTGCGCGGTGCGCTGGTCGATCTGGTCGGCCTGCACCACCCGGGAGATCACGTAGCCGCCCCACAGCACGCCCGCGAGCAGGATGGCCACCGATGCCTGGTTCAGCAGCAGGCGGGCGCGGCGCCGCGTCGCGTCGCGCCTCACCTCCGCCGAGGCAAAATGGTTCGGGACGGGCCGGCGCAGGAAGAGGTGCACCAGCACTTCCTCCGCGCTCGAGCCGAGCGGGGGCGGCTTCAGTCCCAGCTTCGCGGCGACCTGCTCGATGTCGAGCAGGCGGTACTGGATCTGCGCGAAATCGCGCAGCGCCGGCTCGATGGCGGGCCGGTCCTTCGGGTGCACGAGCACGCACACTTCCAGGCGGTCCTGGTGCGCGAAGTGGCGCAGGCTGTCGAGGTATTGCCACGTGCGCGTGGTTTCCTCGGCGAGCATCGCCCCCAGTGTCTGGCCCTCCTCGAGGTCGAGGGGCGTCAAGCGGCTGAAGCGGACCTCGCGGTCGCGGAAGAAGGTCTGGCGCATTGCGTCGCCGGGCGTGAACGTCACCAGCAGCGCATGCGGGAAGACGAGGTCGAGCTCGGTGAGCAGGTTGCCGCTGAACACAGCCGCCGAGTGGATGCCCGCGAGCGGCACGCGCAGCCGCTCGATCGCCTCGAGCCAGGGGCGCAGGACCTCGGCGTTGGTGATCGCGGTATAGAGCACGCGGTCGTCGCGCCGTCCCTCGGACTCGCGGCCCAGTTGAATCGCGTAGCGGAAGGGGGTTCCGCGGAAGACCTGCGCGAGCTTGCGCTGGATCAGGGTCTCGCGGTCGCGCAGCCCGACGTGGGGAATCGTGTCGAGGCGGAAATCCTCCTCGGCGAGGTCGGTGATCAGGTGCGTGGGCGTGTCCCTCAGCCCGCCCAGGTGGCGCTCGAAGTCCTCCATTCCCTCGCCGGAAACCGCGAACTCGCGCCGCGCCACGAGGTGCCCGCCGCGCGCGGTGAGGCTCACCATGCGCGTGTTCGTGAGGTAGAGGAAATGCCTCGCCATGTCAGAAGCGCTGGCCCTGGCCCACCTTGCCGATCACGTCGTAGATCGGCAGGAAGACGGCGTAGAGGATGCCGGCGATGAGGATGCCGAGGAACACCGTGGTCGCGGGCCCGAGGAGTTGCTGCATGCGCGAGATGCTCTCACGCACCTGCCGGTTGTAGAAGTAGCTCACGTTGAGCAGGGCGGTGTCGAGGCCGCCGGTGGATTCCCCCACGCGCAGCATGCGGATCACCAGCGGCGGAAAGAGCTTGGTGGCGGTGAACGCCTGGGTGATGCCCTGGCCCTCGGAGATGCTGCGGCCCACTCGCTGCAGGCCCTCCTCCATGACCCGATTGCCCATGATCTTCTCGCAGATGGCGATGCAGTCCAGCACGCTGATGCCGGCGCGGTAGAGCATGGCGAAGAAGGTGGAGAAGCGCGCGAGGATGATCTTCTGCCGAATCGCGCCCAGCACCGGCA
>JBKJYC010000529.1:0-3659 GCA_046715885.1 Usitatibacter sp. | reverse complement strand
GCACGTACGTCTCCGGCTTCTCCGCCTGGAGCATGCGCCACATGCCGTCCACGTACTCCTTCGCGTAGCCCCAATCGCGCCGCGCATCGAGGTTGCCGAGCTCGAGCACGTCCAGCTTCCCCAACCTGAGCCTGGCGAGGCCGTCGGTGATCTTGCGCGTCACGAACTCGCGCCCGCGCAGCGGCGACTCGTGGTTGAAGAGGATGCCGCTGCTCGCATGGATCCCGTGGCTCTCGCGATAGTTGACCGCCATCCAGTGGGCGAAGAGCTTGGCCACGCCGTACGGGCTGCGCGGATAGAACGGCGTGCTCTCGACCTGGGGAACGGCCTGGACCTTGCCGAACATCTCGGAGGTGCTCGCCTGGTAGAAGCGGATCGACGGGTCGAGGATGCGGATAGCCTCCAGCAGGTTCAGCGGGCCGATGCCGGTGATCTCGGCGGTGGTGATGGGCTGCTCGAAGGACACGCCCACGAAGCTTTGGGCGGCGAGGTTGTACACCTCGGTGGCCCCGGAGCTTCTCAGCACGCGGATGCTGGTGCTGAGGTCGGTGAGGTCGTGCTCGACCAGACGCAGGTTCGGATGCTCGAGGATGCCGAGCTCCTCGATGCGCCAGAAATTCACCGAGCTCGTGCGGCGGTACGTGCCGTGGACCGTGTATCCCTTCTGCAGGAGCAGCTCGGCAAGGTAAGCGCCGTCCTGGCCGGTCACGCCGGTGATGAGCGCGGTGTTCATGGGGCTCTCTTCTTAGTGTTGTCGGGTTTGCTTGGGCTTCCTGGCGTTGCCGAGGCCGGGCGTGCCGGACCGCGCGCCGGGCTTGACGACGTGCAGCGACGCGCCCGCTTGCGGCGCGGGTTGCGATTTAGGCTCTTCGACCGGCGCCTCCTGCTTGCGCACGCGCGCCAGCGGCTCGATCTCGAGGCTGCTCACGGCCAGCACCGCCTCGGGTGCGACCCACAGCCGCACTTCCAGGTCCGGCACCGCGGCCTCGAGCGCGATCTCGGTGTCGAGGAGCGCCTCGCCCTGCGTGGCGGACTGCAGGACGCCGGAGGTGATGACCTTGGTGCCCTGGTTCACCGCGACGTCGGCATAGGCCGCCGGCGAGCCCGGGGCGCCGAGCTCGCCGCGGATGCGAATGCGGTAGCGGCCGCGCGGCAGCGCGATGTAGGGCCCGTAGAGCAGGAACCCGGCGGCGCCCGTGCTCTTGCGCCGCGGGCCGTCTTTCTCACCGACCAGGGAATAGAGCCGGTCGTCCGAGCCGAGGTAGCGGAACGCTCCGTCGGGCATCCAGCGCGCCAGCCACTGGTCGTTCAGCACGACGTCGAGGAGCTGGCGCGTGCTCTGCGCCCACGTGAGCCAGGAGATGCCCTCGGCGCCCGGCGCCTTGCCGGTGCGGTGCAGCGCCAGCCATGCCTCGATCGCCTCGGCGAGCGGGGCGGCCTCGGTCCCGGAGAAGTAGAACGCGTGGTCGCCCGCGACTTCGCGGAATACCGGGATATCGCGCGCGATCACCGCCAGGCGGTGCTTCGCGGCCTCGATCACGGGCAGGCCGAAGCCCTCGCCCTGGCTCGCGGCGATGAGCCCGGTGCTCGCGGCATAGATCTTCTCGAGGTACTCGTCGCTGATGCCCTGCAGCCAGAAGAGGCGCTTGCCCTTCTCGGCATGCGCGGCCAGCCTCGCGACGAGCGCCTCCACCATCCAGCCCTGGCCGCCGACGATGACCAGGTTGGCCTGGGTCCCCTGCTCCCACAGGCGCTCGAACGCGCCGAGCACTTGCGAGTGGCACTTGCGCGGCTCGACCGTTCCCACCATGACGAAGGTGGGCCGCGCCGCCAGTTCGCGCAGCACGTCGCCCGCGTCGTCCGGCAGGAAGCTGGTGGGGACCGATACGTCGATGTCCGCCCCGAGGTGGAAGTAGCCGACCCCGAGCGCCCGGGTGCGCGGCGCGCCGCTCATCGGCAGCCAGGCCAGCATCTCGTCGGCCACCGCTTTCGAGATGCAAACCACCCCGTCGGTGCGCGCGATCGCCTGCAGCCAGCGCAAGTGCAGGTCCGACATGCCCGGCATGAAGGCGCCGTGCAGCAGGACCGGCAGCAGGTCGTAGACCACGAAGCAGACCTTCACGCCGCTGTCGCGCAGGCGCTGGTAGAACGCCTCCTGGGCGAGCACCGCGCCGTGCTGCAGGTCCAGCCCGAGGAACAGGTCGCCGCTCCGGTACTCGATCGGCTCGTCGGGTAGGATCGTCTCGGGGCAGCCGAGGAAGCGCAGGGCGAAGCGCCGCGCGTAGCGGTAGCCCTGGTTGTTCGACGCGTACACGGGCTCGACCCGGTACCCCTGGGGCGGGTTCGTGAGCAGCTCGAACAGGATGCTGCGGACGACGCGTTGGATGCCGGTGCGGGCATCGCGGTGCACCAGTTCGGACACGTCCACGAGCAACTGGCGCGCGGACGCGCGCGCCGGAAGCGAGTGCGACACCGCCTCTGCCAGGTTCACCCACGCGTTCGCATCGGCCGGCTCGGGCTCCACCAGTGCGAGGGCCCGCGTCAGGCCCTCGATGCCGGCGTGCGCATGCGCGTAAGCGCGCTCGATCGTCTCGGCGTAGCGATCCGCGCAGGCGCGCGGTGCATGGTGCGTGTGCACGAGCGCGCGCGCGCGTTCTCCGAGCTGGCGCCGCCGGGGCTTGTCGCGCCAGAGGGACTCCAGCGCCGCCGCCAGCTCGCCATCCTCGAAGCCGTCGGCGAGCTTCAAGACGCAATCGTCCGGAAGGTCGGCCAGGCTGCCGTTGGCGTTGACGACCGTGGCGAGGCCGTGATTCAGGCAGTCGAGCACCGCCGCGGAAGTCTCGCCGCCGGAACCCTTGCGAAGCTGCACGCCTACATCGGCGGCCTCGAGGTAACGGCGATACGTCGCGGCATCATTCCAGCCGGTGATGCGCACGCGCGCGCCGGGCCCGGCGGGCCCGATTGCCGCCAGCATCTGCTTGCCGTATTCGCCGCCCGCGTTCTCGCCGACGAAAAGGAGGATGCAGCGCGGATCGCGCGCCAGGGGCGAGGCGAGCCATACCTGCAGCAGGCGTTCGCTCAGCTTCGCCGGACCGACGATGCCGAAGCTGCAGGCGATGAACGCATCCTCGGGCAGCTCGAGCGCGCGCCGCGCATCGCGGCGCTGCGCCTCGGCAGCGGGGGCTCGCAGCAGCGGGATCACGGTCCAGTCCCGCGCGATCGCCTCGCCGTGCCATTGGCGGGCGAGGCGGCGCGAGTACTCGGAGTGCACGATGACCGCGAGCGCATTGCGCACCACGAGCCCGTTGCACGGGTAGTTCCAGACCACGTCGCTGCCGTCGCTACCCACCAGCAGCTTGCGCACGGGAGCCAGGCCGTGGGAGTGGTAGAGCTCGCGCGCCAGGCCGTGGTCGCCGCGCGCCGCGCCCATGTGCTCGAGGATGCGCCCGAGGAAGAAGTCGTGGAGCACGGCCACACCGGGAATCCCGGCCATCAGCTCGAACATGTGCTCGTGGAACGTGGAGTTGCCGATCTGGTAGAGCACGCGTTCGTAGCGCGTGGCGTGCTTGCGGAACTCTTCGACCGTTCGCACGGGGCAGTTGGCCTTGACCCACGGATCGGACACCGACTCCTGCGCCACCACCACGTCGATCTCATAG
>JBKJYC010000528.1:0-2616 GCA_046715885.1 Usitatibacter sp. | reverse complement strand
ACGCTGGTCCTCTCGGGCTACGAGGGAGTGTCGGCCTTCGACGCTGCAACTGAGACCGAGGGCGCGGTGCTGATCTCCGAGCTCACGCCGAGCGCCTTGCCCCTGAAGGCTGCGCTGCAGACCAATCTCTTCGATGGGCCCCTCGACAGCGGGCGCGGCTACCTGCATCGAAGCGTTGGAGTATCTCGCGGGCAAGTTCATCGCGACCCGGATCCCAGTCCGGCGGCCTGCCTGTGGAGCGCATCGTGGGCGCGTGCACGGGTAGCGATGGCGGGGTAGCCCCGGACCTTCGCGGCCTTGCCGCGTGGTGTGCCTTCAGCAGCACGGCGCGGCTCGCCTTTGTCGGGCGCGACTCGCTGGGGATGATCCTGTATGGGGATGTGTCCAGCTTCTCTCCTGCCGAGAAGCAATTGGTGTTCGCCTCGCTCAAGGGCGAGGCCGAGCGGCACGTAGGATTCCGATCCGAAGACTGGACCACGGAACCGTTCGGGGCGCTGGCTACCAGGGAGATGCTCCCTGTGATCGAGGACTATCTGCGGCGTCCGGCAACTACGGATGCGGAGAGGGTATTCCACGACTGCGTCATCGACGCTGTGGCGCATGGCGATCGCATGCCGGAGTTGGAGCCGCTACTGGAGGCGATCGCTCGCAGCGAGAACTACTGGCCGAGCGTCCGACGGGGTGCCATGGACGCGATCGAGCACGTGCATCCCGGAGCAGGCAACTGCTTGCGGGCAATCCTCGCGGATATCGAGTCCGGAAAGGTCGAGGCCCGCGATGACGAGCTCCTGGGCCACCTCCTGCATCACCTCTACGAACGCGGCTCAATCGGCCCCCGGGACATTCTCGATCACCTTCGCGCACCGAAGGTAGACAACCTCATCGGTCACTACCGGCAGTTCTGGAATCCGGAGCTCTCGCAGATCGCGAAGGACGAGGACCTTCCGATCCTCCTCGAAGAGTTCGCCCAGCGGCACACGGCGCTTGAAGGCCCCGCGACCGACTACATGCTCCGCAGCCTAATAGGCGACCTCCTGATGCGCACGCTCAAGGTCCACGGCGACAAGGCAAGCGATGAGGAAGTTTGGCGGTGGTTGAACGCGGGCCGAAACAAGTATGGGCACGTCTCCCTCGACCACGACGACAGGGAGAAGGTTGCGGCATGGATCACTCAGTCCGCCGCGGCGAACTTCTTCGTCTCGCCCTTCAGGCCCGCGGCATCGCGCAGCAGCGCCGCTTTGTCCGTGGCTTCCCACGAGAATTCCGGCTCCTCGCGGCCGAAGTGGCCGTAGGCGGCCGTCTTCGCGTAGATCGGGCGCAGCAGGTCGAGCATCTGGATGATGCCGCGCGGGCGCAGGTCGAAGTGCTCCTGGACCAGCTTGGCGATCACGTCGTCGGCCACAGTGCCCGTGCCGTGCGTGTACACGGTGATGTTGATGGGCCGGGCGACGCCGATGGCGTAACTCACCTGCAGCTCGCACTCGCGCGCGAGGCCCGCGGCGACCACGTTCTTGGCGACATAGCGTGCCGCGTATGCGGCCGAGCGATCCACCTTCGAGGGGTCCTTGCCGGAGAACGCCCCGCCGCCGTGGGCGCAGGCTCCACCATAGGTATCAACGATGATCTTGCGTCCCGTGAGCCCGCAGTCGCCCTGCGGACCACCGACGACGAAGCGGCCCGTGGGGTTGACGAGGTACTTGGTGTTCTTGAGAAATTCCTTCGGCAGCACCGGCTTGATGATCATCTCGACCACCGCGTCGATGGCCTCCTGCTTCATCTTCGTGCCGTCGGACATTTCCGGAGCGTGCTGCGTGGACAGCACCACCGTGTCAATCTCGGAGGGACGGCCGTCCACGTATTTGAAGGTGACCTGGCTCTTCGCGGCGGGTCGCAGCCACGGCAGGCGCCCGTCCTTGCGCAGCATCGCCTGGCGTTCCACGAGGCGGTGCGCGTAGTAGATCGGCGCGGGCATCAGCACCGGCGTCTCGTCGCATGCGTAGCCGAACATGAGCCCCTGGTCGCCGGCGCCCTGGTCGAGGTTGTTGTCGTGCGCCTTGTCCACGCCCTGCGCGATGTCGGGGCTCTGCTTGTCGTAGCAGACCATGACCGCGCAGCCGCGGTAGTCGATGCCGTAGTCGGTGTTGTCGTAGCCGATGCGCTTGATGGTCTCGCGCGCCACGCCGATGTAATCGACGTTGGCGTGCGTGGTGATCTCGCCGGCCAGCACCACCAGGCCCGTGTTGCAGAGCGTCTCGGCCGCGACTCGCGAACGCGGATCCTGGCTTAGAATCGCATCGAGGATGGCGTCCGAAATCTGGTCGGAGACCTTGTCGGGGTGGCCTTCCGAAACCGACTCGGACGTGAACAGGAACTCGTTTTTCATGGACTTGACTGGGAGTGACGTAACCGAGCCCGGTATTCTACCAAAGTCCCCCTCGCCGCCTGATCGCATTTGAGACTCCTTTTCCGTTTCCTCGCCCGCCTGCCGCTCGGGATGAACCATGCCGTCGGCGCTTTCCTCGGGCGCCTCGCGTTCGCTCTTTCGCCGCGTTGGCGGCTGCGCACCCTCGAGAACCTGCGCTCGAGCGGGCTCGCCGCCTCCGACGACAACCTGCG
>JBKJYC010000527.1:0-6433 GCA_046715885.1 Usitatibacter sp. | reverse complement strand
CCCAGGGCGTGCTCGACGGCGACCTGGACGACTTCATTTCCGCCAGCCTGAAGCAGGGCGTCTGATGAACGCTTTCCACCTCCCCGCGCTCCTGCTGGCTGCCTTGCTGGCGGGGTGCGCGGCTTCTCCGACGACCGCGCCGGACGCATCGGTCGCGCGCTGGAAGCGCATCGGCGTACTCTCGGTGGCCGGCGGCGAAATCCACCGGCGCTACACCGGCTTCACCGTCTTCGGCAACGAACACGAGAAGCACGACGCGCGCGAGTGGGAGCTCGACGAGCGCTACGAGGAGTCCCTGCAGGCCGCTCTGTCCGACTCCACCCGCCTCGCGGTCGTGCCGATCGGAAGCCAGTACCGCGCCCTTCCCGGCCGCGCGGCGTCCCCATCGGAGCAGCGGGTCGCTTCGTCGGCCTCCCTGAAGGCGGATCTCGTGCAACTCGCGGCTCGCAACGACCTCGACGCGGTGGTCGTGCTGGAAACGCGCGATTCCCGCGACATCTACACGAGCAGCAACCAGCGGCTCCTTGGCGCGGGCGTGTACGCGCGCGGGGTCGGGGACCTCACGGCCATCTCGGTCGCTCACCTCATCGCCTCGCTCGTCGTGGTCGACGGCCAGACCGGCGCCCCCGTCGCATCCGTGCCGCTGTCCGGCGATGCGAATAGCGACACCTTCCCGCCAACGACCACGGCGCCGAAAGAATGGTCGCGCTCGCCATTCACCGGCCTGTCCGCCGGAGCGAGGAACCAGATCCGCGACACGCTGCGCACGATCGCGCAGCGCGCCTGGAAACCCTCCGTCGAACGGCTGTTCAAAGGGAGCCCCGCAAGATGAAGAACTGCCTCCGCGACAACGGACGCATCCGGGTCACCACCCTCGAGCCGCGCCACCACCTGGCGGTGCGCATGATCGTGGATTCCACTCGCGGGAAGGTTCCCACCCAATGAGCAACGACAAGCATCCTGCCGGCGGCGGCGAACCGCCCCAGGACGAGAACCAGATCATCGCCGAGCGCCGCGCCAAGCTCACGAAGCTGCGCGAGCAGGGCCAGGCGTTCCCGAACGATTTCCGCCGCGGCGACCTCGCCGCCGACCTGCACGCGAGACACGGCGCGAAGACCAAGGCGGAGCTGGAGGCCGGCCAGCCGGTGCCGGTGATCGTCGGCGGCCGCATGCTGCTCAAGCGCGTCATGGGCAAGGCTTCCTTCGCCACCATCCAGGACATGAGCGGGCGCATCCAGCTCTACGTGAACAACGACGTCACCGGAGCCGAGGCGCACGAGGCGTTCAAGCACTGGGACATGGGCGACATCCTCGGCGCCGAGGGCACGATCTTCAAGACGAAGACCGGGGAGCTCACGGTACAGGTCACGAAGCTGCGCCTGCTGTCGAAGTCGCTGCGCCCGCTGCCGGAGAAGTTCAAGGGGCTCACCGACATGGAGAGCCGCTACCGGCAGCGCTACGTGGATCTCATCGTGAATCCCGAGTCGCGCGAAGTGTTCATCAAGCGCTCGAAGCTGGTGCAGGCGATCCGCGAGTTCTTCGTCGCGCGCGGCTACCTCGAGGTCGAGACGCCGATGATGCATTCCATCCCCGGCGGCGCCGCGGCGCGCCCCTTCAAGACCTACCACAACGCGCTCGACATGGAGCTCTTCCTGCGCATCGCGCCGGAGCTCTATCTCAAGCGCCTCACGGTCGGCGGCCTGGAGAAGGTCTTCGAGATCAACCGCAACTTCAGGAACGAGGGCATCAGCACGCGCCACAATCCCGAATTCACGATGCTCGAGTTCTACGAGGCCTACCAGGACTATCACTACCTGATGGACCTCACCGAGGAGCTGCTCCGCGAGGCGGCCCTGAAGGTGCTGGGCTCCACCACCCTCGGCTACCAGGGCGAGACGATCGAGCTGGGGAAGAAGTTCGAACGCTTCACCATGGCCGAGGCGATCGCGCACTACAACCCGGAGTACCCGCTCCCCGAGCTCTCCAAGCCCGACAACCTGCGCGCCGCCCTCTCCGGGTTCCCGGAGGTGAAGGTGTACCCGACCGACGGCGTGGGCCTGCTGCAGCTGAAGCTCTTCGAGGCCACCACCGAGGCGAAACTGGTGCAACCAACCTTCATCATCGCGCATCCAACGGATGTGTCCCCGCTCGCCCGCGCGAACGACTCGAACCCCGCCGTTACGGACCGCTTCGAGCTTTTCATCACCGGGCGCGAGATAGCCAACGGCTTCTCCGAGCTGAACGACCCGGAGGACCAGGCGGCGCGCTTCAACCAGCAGGCGAAGGCGAAGGAAGCGGGCGACGAGGAGGCGATGTTCTACGACGCGGACTACATCCGTGCGCTCGAGTACGGCATGCCTCCCGCGGCGGGCGAAGGCATTGGCATCGACCGCCTGGCGATGCTCTTCACCGATGTACCGTCGGTCCGCGACGTGATCCTGTTTCCGCAGCTGAAATCCACCGACTGATGAGGAGAGTGACCATGAAACGCATCCTGATTCCGGCGCTGCTGGCCGCCACCGTCGCCTTCGCGCCCGCGGTTTCCGCGAAGTGCGACAACTGCGGCACGGTGGTCGACGTGAGGAAGGTGACGAAGGCAGGCGAAGGCAGCGGCCTGGGCGCGGTGATCGGCGGGGTCGCCGGCGGCGTGCTCGGTCACCAGGTGGGAAGCGGCCGCGGCCAGGACGTGGCCACCGTCGCGGGGGCCGCGGGCGGCGCCTACGTGGGGCACCAGGTCGAGAAATCGAAGAAGTCCACCACGCAGCACCACGTCATCGTCGACATGGAAAACGGCAGGGACCGCACGTTCATCTTCAGCAACCCCACCGGCTACAAGGTGGGCGACAGGGTGAAGGTCGTCGACGGCAAGCTCAGGCGGCAGTAACAGCCTCGAGGTCGTGATCGCCTGAAGCGGTGACGCGGGCGCGAAGGAAGGCGCCGGGCTCCGCACCCTTCGCGCGCTTCACGCGCACCACGCCATCGATCTCGGGCGCATCGGCGCCGCTCCGGCCGATCGCGGTGCCGCCTTGCATCGCGTCCACGAGCACGTCGATCGAGGTTCCCACTTTCGCGGCCAGGCGCCGCCGGCTGATGGCCGATTGCACCGCCATGAAACGCGCGCGGCGCTCCTCGCGCACCTCGTGCGGCACCGCGCCCGGCAGCTCGTTCGCCTTCGCACCCTCCACCGGCGAGTAGGCGAAGCAGCCGACGCGATCGAGCTGCGCCTCCTCCAGGAACGCGAGCAGCTCCTCGAACTCCGCCTCGGTCTCGCCGGGGAAGCCCGCGATGAAGGTGGAGCGCAGCGTGATGTCCGGGCACTCGCGCCGCCACGCCTGGATGCGCTCGAGGTTCTTCTCCGACGACGCGGGGCGCTTCATCAGCTTGAGGATCCTCGGGCTCGCGTGCTGGAACGGCACGTCGAGGTAAGGAAGGATCTTGCCCTCGGCCATCAGCGGGACGACCTCGTCGACGTGCGGGTACGGGTAGACGTAGTGCAGCCGCACCCAGACGCCCAGCTCGCCGAGCGCGCGGCAGAGCTCCGTCATGCGCGTGCGCAAGGGCTTGCCGCCCCAGAAGCCCGTACGGTACTTCACGTCGACGCCGTACGCGCTCGTGTCCTGCGAGATCACGAGCAGCTCCTTCACGCCCGACTTCGCCAGCGCCTCGGCTTCCTTCATCACCTCGCCCACGGGACGGCTCACGAGGTCACCGCGCATCGACGGGATGATGCAGAACGTGCACCGGTGGTTGCAGCCTTCGGAGATCTTGAGATAGGCGTAGTGCTTCGGAGTGAGCTTCACGCCGTGCGCGGGAACGAGGTCCACGAACGGATCGTGGGGCTTGGGCAGGTGCGCGTGCACCGCGCTCATCACCTCGGCACGCGCGTGCGGGCCGGTGACGGCGAGCAGGTTCGGATAAGCCTCGCGCACGATGTTGCCCTTGGCGCCGAGGCAGCCGGTGACGATGACCTTGCCGTTCTCGGCGAGCGCCTCGCCGATGGCTTGCAGCGACTCCTCGACCGCCGCGTCGATGAATCCGCAGGTGTTCACCACGACCAGGTCGGAGCCCGCGTAGGTGGGCGCGATCTCGTAGCCTTCGGCGCGCAGCTGGGTGAGGATCTGCTCCGAATCGACTAGGGCCTTGGGGCAGCCGAGCGACACGAACCCGACGCGGGGGACGCTTTGCTTCTTCACTTCTTCCTGGGCCTCGGCTTCCTGGTGGGAGCGGCCTTCGGCTTGCCAGGGGGCTTGGCGGCGGCCGCTTCCTCCGGGCTGGCATACGGAAATCCGGAGAAGAGCTTGAGCGCCTGGCGGCGCAGTTCTTCCTGCATGTCGATCACGGCCTGCGCCCCCTTCTCGAGGTAGCCACCCATCACGTTGGGGATCTGCGGGGCGCCGGTCACCAGCTGCGACCAGGCTTCCGAGGGAACCTTGGGCACCTCGCCGTAAAGGGTGGACGCCTGATCCTGGAAACGCTTCTGCGCTTCATGGAAGGCGTGGATCGAACGTTCGAGGTACGAGCCCATCAACCCCTGCATCGCATGCCCGTAGTACCGGATGATGTTGGCGAGCATGTCGCTGGAGAACATCGGCACCCCGCCCGACTCCTCCTCCAGGATGATCTGCAGCAGGATCGCGCGCGTGAGGTCATCGCCGCTCTTCGCGTCCAGGACCTGGAAATCGCGGTACTGCAGCACCAGGTCCTTGATCTCGACCAGGGTGATGTAGGTCGAGGTCTCGGTGTCGTAAAGGCGCCGGTTGGGATACTTCTTGATGATTCGGGGAGCGGCCATGGGCGTGTCCTGTGAATGCTGCGCTACATCAATCCGGGTTGTGCGAGCGCGGGATCGGGATCCGAGGCGACTTGCCAAGTACTTCATTTTATTACACTTTGGAAGCTTGCGCACCGCGGTGTAGCTCGGCTTGTGCGTCGCACCAATTTTAACTTGACACCCCGGCGGCCGCTTCCTAGAATGAATTTGTTGCGGCGCAGCAAGCCGCGGAACCCGAAACATCATGACCGCCAAAGCATTTTCCAACCCGATCGGCAAGGCCTCCCTGGATGCGGCGGCGCGGCTCACGCGCATCTCCATGGACAGCGCCGAGCGCGTGATCGCGCTCCAGCTCGGTTTCGCCCGCTCCGCGCTCGAGCAGGCCACGCGCACCGCGCATGCCGCCTCGGGCGCCCGGGCGGAGCTCGTGAAGCTCGCCGGGGAGCGCCTCTCCAGTTTCCGGCGGATGTGATCCGCGCGCGCAAGGATTCAAGGCTCCTCCTCCTTTATCGCCAGTCCCCAAAGACTGCATAAAGGTTCAAACCCAGGCCTGGCCTGGGTTTTTTTTATGTGAAGCGCACGGCGGCAGGAAGGCGGCACTCGGATGAGAACAGACAAGAAGGTGGCCCTCGTGACCGGGGGCGTGGGCGGCATCGGATCGGCGATCTGCAGGAAGCTCGCCGACGAGGGCCTGTTCGTGGTGGCCAACTACGCCATCCCCGGCACCGAGGATGCGTGGAGGATATCCATGGCGGCCGCGGGCCTGAACGGCCAGAGCACGGCGCTCGCGTTCGGCGACGTGACGGACTTCGAGACCATGGGATCGATGGTGCGCCAGATCGCCGCGGACCACGGGCCTGTGGAGGTCCTGGTGAACTGCGCGGGCATCACGCGCGACTCGACGTTCCGCAAGATGTCCGAGGAGCAATGGCACCTGGTCATCGATACCAACCTCACCAGCGTTTTCAACGTGACGCGCCACGTGATCGACGGCATGTGCGAGCGCGGCTGGGGCCGCATCGTGAACATCTCTTCGGTGAACGCGGTGCGCGGCCAGTTCGGCCAGTGCAACTACGCCGCGGCCAAGGCCGGCATCCTCGGCTTCACCAAGTCCCTCGCCCAGGAGGTCGTGAAGAAGGGCGTGACGGTGAACGCGATCTCGCCCGGCTACGTGCAGACCGAGATGACGGCGGCGATCCGCGAGGACGTGCGCCTGCAGATCGTGGCCACCATTCCCGCCGGGCGCATGGCCATGCCCGACGAGGTCGCCGATGCCGTCGCCTTCCTCGCCTCCGACAAGGCCGCCTACATCACCGGCACCAACCTCGCGGTGAATGGCGGCTTGCACATGTACGCCTGACCCTACTAAACAGTCGAAGGAGGAAGGGCCCGATCCCTTCACGGACCGATGTCGCCTCGCCGCAGACGCTGACGCTGCGGTGCCCTCGGGAACCGAAAATGAACGGCGGCTTCGGAACTCGCGGCCCTCGGAAGAGCGGCCCGCTCTTCCTCTTTCACGCTCAGACACCCGAAGCCGACGGCCCCGTTCACTTTCGGTCTCCTCGGCGGCTCTACGGTCCGTGAAGGGATCGGGCCCTTCCTCCCGGTGAGGTCTTCGAAATGTGGTGCAGCCCACCGCCCCCGACGTCGGTAGGGCGGAAG
>JBKJYC010000526.1:0-2965 GCA_046715885.1 Usitatibacter sp. | reverse complement strand
TCCGGGCTGGCCGGATCGCGACCGCTTCGTGCTGTCGAACGGCCACGGCTCGATGCTCCTCTACAGCCTGCTGCACCTGACGGGCTACGACCTGCCGATCGAGGAGCTGAAGCGCTTCCGCCAGCTTGGCTCCAAGACCCCCGGCCACCCGGAATACGGCTGCGCGCCCGGGGTGGAGACCACCACCGGCCCGCTGGGCCAGGGCCTCGCGAACGCCGTGGGCATGGCGATCGCCGAGAAGCTGCTCGCCGCCGAGTTCAACCGCCCGGACCACGCCATCGTCGGCCACCACACCTACGTCTTCGTCGGCGACGGCTGCCTCATGGAGGGCCTCTCCCACGAAGCTTGCTCGCTCGCAGGAACATTGGGGCTGTCGAAACTGATTGCAATCTACGACGACAACGGAATTTCAATTGACGGGAAGGTGGAAGGTTGGTTCCGCGACAACACCCCGATGCGCTTCGCGGCCTATGGCTGGAACGTGCTCCCGAACGTCGACGGCCACGATCCGCGCGCCGTCGAGGCCGCCCTCGAGGAGGCTCGCGCCGAGACCGCCAAGCCGACGCTGATCTGCGCGAAGACCGTGATCGGGAAGGGATCGCCCAACAAGGCGGGCACCGACGCGGTCCATGGCGCCGCGCTGGGCGACAAGGAGGTCGCCGCTACCCGCGAGGCGCTGGGCTGGAAGCACGCGGCATTCGAGATCCCGGACACCGTGCGCGCCGCGTGGGACGGCCGCCCGCGGGGCGCGGCGCTGGAAGCGCAGTGGAACGCGAAGTTCGACGCGTACGCGAAGGCTTTCCCCGAGCTCGCGCGCGAGTTTCGCCGCCGCCTCGCCGGCGAGCTGCCGGCGCAATGGAAGGCGGCCGCCGCGGCGCTGCTCGCCAAGGCGAACGAGAAGGCCGAGACGCTCGCCACGCGCAAGGCCTCGCAGCAGGCGATCGAGGCGCTGGCTCCCGTGTTGCCGGAAGCCGTGGGCGGATCGGCGGACCTCACCGGCTCCAACCTCACCAATTGGTCGGGCTCCAGGGCAGTGACCGCGAAGCAGGCCGGCAACTACATCTACTTCGGCGTGCGCGAGTTCGGCATGGCCGCGATCTGCAACGGGATGACGCTGCACGGCGGCATCCTGCCGTACTCGGGAACCTTCCTCACCTTCTCCGACTATTCCCGCAACGCGCTGCGGATGGCGGCGTTGATGAAGATCCGCAACGTCTTCGTCTTCACGCACGACTCCATCGGGCTCGGCGAGGATGGCCCCACGCACCAGGCGGTCGAGCATGCTTCCAGCCTGCGCCTGATCCCGGGCATGACGGTCTGGCGGCCGTGCGACACGGTCGAGACCGCGCAGGCATGGATCGACGCCGTGGAGCGCCGCGACGGACCGACCTGCCTCGTGCTCTCGCGCCAGAACGCGCCGTTCGTAAAGCGCACACCGGAGGCGATGGCCGCGATCCGGCGCGGCGGCTACGTGATCGCGGAGGCGCAAGGCGCGCCGCGGGCCGTGATCCTGGCGACGGGCACCGAGGTCTCCATCGCGCTGGCCGCGCAGGAAAAGCTCGCCGCATCGGGTCTCGCGGTGCGCGTGGTCTCGATGCCGAGCACGAGCGTCTTCGACCGCCAGGACCGGGCCTGGAAGGATTCCGTCCTCCCGCCGGGCGTGCCACGCGTATCCATCGAGGCCGGGGTCACCGACTACTGGCGCAAGTACGTGGGTCTCGAAGGCGCGGCCATCGGCGTGGACCGCTTCGGCGAGTCGGCGCCCGCGGCCGACGTCTACAAGTACCTCGGCGTCGACGTGGAGCATCTCGTCGCGGCCGTCCAGGGCGTTGTCTGACGTCGCCGCAGGCTTCGTCGTGCGGGCCGCGGGCCCCGCCGACGCCGCGGCCATCGCCAGGGTCCACCGCGAGAGCTGGCGCACCACGTACGCGGGCATCCTCCCGCTGGAGGTGATCGCGCGCGAGGCAGGGCGCAAGACCGAGCAGAGCTGGCGCAACTGGCTGGAGAACCAGGACCGCGCTTCCGCGACGCTCGTGGCCGAGCTTCCCGGTGACGGCATCGTCGGCTTTTCCTTCTGCGGCGCCGCGCGCGCGGGCATCGAGGGGCTCGAAGCCGAGATCTACGCGCTCTACGTTCTGCAGTCGCACCAGCGCCGCGGCATCGGACGCGAGCTGATGCGCGCGAGCGCGCGCCACTTCGTGCGCCGCGGCCTCTTCGGCTTCTACCTCTGGGTGTTGAAGGCCAACCGCGCGCGCCTCTTCTACGAGGCGGTGGGGGGCGAGGCCGTAGCGGAGAAGACCGAGCGCCTCGGCGGGCATGCCTTCGGCGAGGTCGCCTATGCCTGGCACGATCTCACCCAATTATTGGGGGCCCATCGGCTAAAATAGTCCCTTTTCACCGCCTCACCTTATCCCTGGGAGCCCCGCAATGCCCATCAAGGTCGCCATCAACGGCTACGGCCGCAGCGGCCGTAACATCCTCCGCGCCCACTACGAGGGCGGAAAAAAGCACGACATTCAGATCGTCGCGATCAACGACCTGGGCTCCCCGGAAACCAACGCGCACCTCACGCGTTACGACACCGCGCACGGCAAGTTCCCGGGCACCGTCGAGGTCGATGGCGACTCGATGGTGGTCAACGGGGATCGCATCAAGGTCCTCGCCCAGCGCAAGCCCGAGGAGCTCCCCTGGGGCGCGCTCGGTGTGGACGTGGTGCTGGAGTGCACCGGCCTGTTCACGACCAAGGAGAAGGCGGGCGCGCACCTGAAGGGTGGCGCGAAGAAGGTCGTCATCTCGGCGCCCGGCGGCAAGGACGTGGACGCGACCGTCGTCTACGGCGTGAACCACAGTGTGCTCAAGGCCTCGCACACGGTGATCTCGAACGCGAGCTGCACCACCAACTGCCTGGCGCCCCTGGTGAAGCCGCTGCACGAGAAGATCGGCGTGATCACCGGCCTCATGACGA
>JBKJYC010000525.1:0-3537 GCA_046715885.1 Usitatibacter sp. | reverse complement strand
ACGCCACGTCGGACTGGATGGAGATCGAGAAGCAGCGCGGCATCTCGGTGGCCAGCTCCGTCATGCAGATGGAGTACAGCGATTGAGTGGTGAAACTGATCGCCACCCCGGGCCACGAGGACTTCTTGGAAGACACCTAACGGGTACTAACCGCCGTGGACTGCGCGCTGATGGTGATCGACTCCAGCAAAGGCGTGGAGGAGCGCACCCTGAAACTCCTCGAGGTCTGCCGCGCGCGCAACACGCCCATCATCACCTTCATGAACAAGATGGACCGCGAGGTGAGGGCGCCGCTGGACCTGCTGCACGAGATCGAGTCGATCCTGATGATGACCGCCGCGCCCTTCACCTGGCCCATCGGCATGGGAAAGACGTTCGGCGGCGTGGCGGACCTGCGCTCCGACCAGGTGCGCGTGTTCAAGGGCGGGGAGGACCGGCGCCAGGACGACGAGGAGGTGATCGAGGGCCTGGAGAATCCCGCGCTGTTCGAGCGCTTCGACGTCGCATACGCGCAGGCGCACGGCGAGATCGAGCTGCTCCGCAGCGCCTCGCCGGAGTTCGACTTCGCGGAGTTCCTTACCGGACACCAGACGCCGGTGTTCTTCGGTTCGGCGGTGAACAACTTCGGCGTGCGCGAGGTGCGCGACGCGCTGATCGATCTTGCTCCTCCGCCGGGACCCAAGCCCGCGATCCAGCGCGAGGTGCAGCCGATCGAGGAGAAGTTCACCGGCGTGGTCTTCAAGATCCAGGCGAACATGGATCCGGCGCACCGCGACCGCATCGCCTTCGTGCGCGTGGCGTCCGGTCGGTTCACGCGGGACATGAAGCTGGTCGTCTCACGCACCGGGAAGTCGCTGCGGACGTCGAGCGCGGTCTCGTTCCTCTCGCAGCGGCGCGACCTCCTGGACGAGGCCTATGCGGGCGACATCCTCGGGATTCCGAATCGTGGCGCCTTGCAGCTTGGAGACACGCTGACCGAAGGCGAGGCGCTGCAGTTCACCGGGCTGCCGTTCTTCGCGCCGGAGCTCTTCCACGAGGTGGAGGTGGCGGACCCGCTGCGCTTCAAGCAGCTGCGCACCGGACTGCAACAGCTGGGCGAGGAGGGCGCGATCCAGGTCTTCAGGCCGCACCACGCAGGGCCGCTATTGCTGGGGGCCGCCGGAGCCCTGCAGTTCGAGGTGGTCGCGCATCGGCTGGAGCACGAGTACAACGCCCGCGCCCGGATGCAGCCCAGCAAGTACAAGATGGCGCGCTGGATCACCTCGGAGGTTCGCGGCGAGGTCGACCGATTCATCACCGGCAACGCGCATCGGGTGGCGTACGACGTCGTCGATGCGCCGGCGGTGCTGATCGAGAGGCCGTACGAGCTGAAGACGATCGCTGAGCTGTGGCCGAACATCAAGCTGCATACGCTGCGGGAGCATGCGGGGCTGGTGTTCCACTCGCACCTGGCCGAAGCGCGCTAGTTTTCCCGCCCGGCGGACATCGTTGCATTACTTTGAAAGCCTCCGCTTCAGGTCCCCGCTCTCGATCAGTTTCGCAAGGTCGCTGGCACCTCCCACGAGCACGCCCTTCACGAACACCATCGGAAACGTGGGCCACCCGGTCCACATCTTGAGCGCGGTACGCCGGCGCCACTCACTGAAGTAGCTGCCGTAGCCGAGGTACTTGTATGGGATGCCGGCGGCATCGAGCATCCTGCGGGCTTTCCTGGGCGCGGGATTGATCGCCATGCCCACGACCACGACGTCGTTGTAAACGATCGCGTCCTGGACCTCGCGAACAATTTCGGTCCGGCCCTTGGCGACCTTCTCCCGGATGGCGGGGTGGATATGGGATTCGTCGAGGATGGGGCGGGGCATGGGGGGCTCCTGGTTTGCCATCGACGATACCCGCGTTCTCCCGTCGCGGCGAATGGTCCAAGTAATTGATAAATATTGATTTACCGCATACGCATGAGATTGGCCGCATTTCCGGTAAATCCCCGAAGTCTCCCGAGGCGCGCGCACCCCGGAGCTCACAGCGCGCTTCGATGAGTACGTCGCGCGCCGCACCGGCAGTAGCGACCATGGTGGAGGTTCAGAGGCTCACGAAATGAGCCTGCAGGTTCAACCTTTGGGTAGGGGAGCCGGGCACTTGCAAACTATATCACTAAGCGATATAGTTGGATCGTGAGAAGAGTCTTCAAGACCCGAGGATTCGCACGCATTACGCGCAAGAGCGGGTTGCGGGATGCAGACCTCTGTGATGCGGTGACGGAAATGGAGCAGGGGCTCATCGACGCCGACTTGGGCGGAGGTGTATTGAAAAAGCGGGTGGCGCTTCCTGGAATGGGAAAGAGCGGAAGCGCTCGGACCCTGGTGGCTACGAACCGAGGTGACCGATGGTTCTTCCTGTACGGATTCAAGAAGAACGATCGGGCGAACATCAGCGGCAAGGAGCTTGAAGGTTTGCAGTTCCTTGCCGCGGACTTGCTGAAGCGCACCGGGACCCAACTGGACAAGTTGGTTGGTGATGGTGCGCTCGAGGAGATTTGCAATGGCAACCAAACGTAAAGCGGCAAGCAAGATCCTGAGCGTGGTTCACGAGGGCGCGCGAGATCTCCACAAAGCGGGCTTCATCGACAAGCGCCGCATGCAGGAGTACGACGCGCTTTGCCTGGCGCCCGTTCCCGCCTACTCGAAAACGAAGATCCGAGCGCTACGCGACCGCCACAAACTCAGCCAGTCCGTTCTCGCCGCCGTCCTCAATACGAGCCTTTCGACGGTCCGCCAATGGGAGATCGGAGAAAAGCAACCGAGCGGGCCCTCCTTGAAGCTTCTCAACCTGCTCGATCGGAAAGGCCTCGAGGGGCTGATCTAGCCTCCTCGGCTGCCTCCCTCTCCTCAGGCAGCTCATTTCGTGAGCCTCGGCAAAGCCGCCGGCCCCAGCGAGCAGGCGAGGGCGATCTCCGGCCCCAGGGCCGCAATCTCCGCGCCGGGATCGGAGTTCGCCCGGCCCTGCATCTCCTCCACGATCCACTTCTTCCCCTCGTACGAGCACGAGACGGTGGCCACCCGACGCCCATCGCCCATGCGCCGTACCGAAAAAACGCGCGTGTTGCCTTGGACGCAATGGGGCGCGAGGCGAGCCACGCAATGCGCCATCGCCACGCCTTCCACCACGAGCTTCGCCTTCGAATTGAGCTCGAGCGCCTCGTAGCCCGGGAAGGCGAGCGGCGTCGGGTACGCCGTCCATTCGGGACTCGAATGCTTTGCAAGCTCGCGAAGCGCCCACCGCGACTTGGCACGCAGGATGCAGTCCCAGCCCTGCTCGCACTGGTTGCGATGGATGAGGGGCTTTGCCTCGACGAGCCACGCGATCACCGGAAGCCATTCCTCGTCGATGAAGGCCTCGAGCCGGCCCTCGTTGCGGGCGGCGATGCAAGCCGCATCCGCGAGCTTGAACAGGCGGTGCGGAAGATCGAGATCGTCCATGCGCGGCACGAGATGGAGGCTGGCGAGGAGCGAGTCGATGAGCTCGGGCTGCGGAAGCTCG
>JBKJYC010000524.1:0-12761 GCA_046715885.1 Usitatibacter sp. | reverse complement strand
CATCAGTTGCTTGCGCTTGTCCGGGCTCAGTTCCAGCTTCAGCGTTTTGGCGGCGAAGACCAGCGCGTCCTCGGTCGCCTGCCAGAAGTCCGCGTACTGTTTTGCCAGCGCGCGCAGCCACTGGTAGTCGAACTGGCGGATGCGCCAGGCGTTGCTCAACTCCGCCCCCCGGCCCGGAAAGAGCTGCTCGGCGAGCGCCAAGATCGGGCGCGGATCGAAGATCGGAAAGGCGTCGAAGGCGATGGCCCGAATCGGAACGCGGGCTTGCGCGCGCGCCGGCAAAGCGCCGCTGGCCGTGGCGGTGGCGGCAGCAAGAAGGCCGAGGAACTCACGTCTGTCGGTGCTCATGGGGAACTCCCTTGGTTGGATTGCGGGGGTGGCGTCGAATGCAAACCCTGGGTCTAAGACGCAAGGCGCGGGGTTTTCATCCGCCAGAATGTTTGCGGCGGCAGGGATTAAGTCCGCGCCTGGATCGTCTTACCGGGATGGGGCTCAACTTGTTCGAGCGGTCGGGGCAGACGCGTCTACATCGCCTGGAGGTGAAGGCGATGTGGCAACGTCTGTACCGCATGGCGTACTCCTGGTGCCACGATCCGCACCTTGCCGCGGACCTCGTTCAGGACGCCATTGCCAAAGCGCTCGACAAACAGCATCAGCTGCAGGACCGGTCCGCGCTGAAAGCCTGGCTGTTCGCGATCCTGGTGAACGGCTGGCGTGACCACTGCCGGCGCGTTCCCGACACCGTCGATCTGGATGCCGCGCAGTTCGCGCACGAGGCTGATCTGGAGGCCGGGCTGGAGCTTACGCAGACCATCGCCCGGGTGCGTGCGGCGATCGCGCGGCTGAGCGCGGACCATCGTGAAGTGCTCACGCTGGTAGTGCTGGAGGGAATGGCCTATGACGAGGTGGCCCGGGCGCTCGGCATTCCGGTCGGCACCGTCACCAGTCGCTTGTGCCGCGCCCGCGCGATTCTCCGGAAAAGCCTGAGCGAAAGCGGCGCCGCGGGGAGCGCCGCGTCCCCCTTGCGAAGAGTGAAATGAACGCGAACGAACCGCTTTCCGAAGAACGGCTCGGCGCCTTCCTGGACAACCAGCTCGATGCCCGGGAGCGGCTCCAGGTGCTCGAAGCCTTGCGCCGTGACCCGGCGTTGGCCGCCAGAGTTTGCGAGCTGAGCCAGGACATGGAACTGGTGGTCCTCGCGTATCGCGATCCGCCACAGGCGGACGCGGCGCCCGCTGCCATGCGCCGGAAGAGCGGGCGCTGGGCTCTGGTCGCGGCCGTGGCCGTGGCGCTGCTCGTGGTCGGCGTCGCCGCGGTCTGGATGGTTCATGGGTGGCGGCCCGACGGGGAGCGCGCGCAGCTGCGCGACATCGCGCAACTGGACCCGACCGCCTCCGGCGCGCGCAAGATCATCCTGCATGTGAGCTCGCAGGAGCCTGCGCGCGCGCAGGGCGCGCTGGATGCCCTCGAGGATGTGCTGCGTGCGAGCCGCGTGCGCGGCGACTCGGTGCAGATCGAGCTCATCGCCAATGCGGAGGGGCTGGGATTGCTGCGCGAAGGCTCGCTCTACGCCGGGCGGATTCGATCGCTGGCGGAGCGCTACGACAACGTGTCGTTTCTTGCCTGCGGCATCGCCATGGAGAGCGCCCGCCTATCCGAGCACTCCGAGGTGAAGCTGATCCCCGAGGCGCGACGCGTGCCGGCGGCGCTGGAGCAGATCCTCACGCGCTTGAAGCACGGGTGGACGTACGTGCGCGGGTAGCGTTTGCACGGGAAGCCGGGCGCTTCTCGACCAACGGCCGCCTGTTTGCCACGCTGACTGAAGCCGATCCCCCTTTCGTACCCAGAGCGGCGCGCCGTGTCAGGGGGCGAACTGGGCAAACACTTCGGCGCCGGTCATGTTCCTGGTCTGGTTCGAAAAGCAATAGAAGGAGGGCTTCTCCTCGATAAAGATCTGGTGGTCGAAAACGACTTCCTGGAGATTCTCGAACACGCCCGCCGGCACGATGTACTGGTTGTTCCTTTTGAGTTTGTAGAACAGGTGGCCGCCGCACTGCTTGCAGAATCCGCGCTCGGCCCATTCCGGACGTTGCGCTAGTTTACCCACTGGAACGGCGGTCTTCAGGTACTTCCTGAACTCTCGAGTTGCGCACTGAGACGGAGCAGTTTTGATCTAGACTGCACACGGAGATACTCATTGAACTCGACCATGACGAGCCGTGATACGAACGTTGACCTCGCCACGCCGGTAGTCGTCCAGGCGATGGACCTCCCATGGCACCCCAGCCCAAGCCCGACGGTGTGGCGCAAGAGCCTGTATCGGCAGGGGGGAGAGCATGGTCCGGTGACCAGCCTGGTCCGTTACGACGCGCACAGCCGCTTTGCGCGCCACGTTCACCCCGAGGGAGAAGAAATTCTGGTGCTCGACGGCGTATTTTCCGACGAGCACGGCGACTATCCCGCCGGCACGTACCTTTTGAACCCCGCGGGTACGGGACATGCGCCCTTCTCGAAAGACGGCTGCGTCCTGTTCGTTCACCTCCGGCAGTACCACGGAGATCATCGTAAGAAAGTTGTTCTCGACACCAACGCGCTTGCCTGGAAAAAGACTCCCGTCCCCGGCGTTTCTCGAAAGGTGCTCTACCGCCAAAGGGGGTGCCCCGAGCTGATAACCCTCGAGCAGTGGTCCTCGGGCGTCGGCAGGACGCTCGAAATCGCCGACGGAGGGGCCGAGTTGCTGGTTCTGGACGGATTTCTCGAAAGCTCTCGAGGCAAACATGGTCCGCACACGTGGCTTCGTCTTCCGCCGAACTCTGGCGAATGGTGTTTGCGTTGCGACGCGGGATGCACAGTCTATCTGCGGTTGAGCGAAAACTCTTCTGGCCGCCTTTGGTAGAGCCCTTCGAACTCGCGTGCCGCGCTCTTCTCGTCGGGCTGCTCGTCCCAGGTTGCGCGCCCGTGGACGCGTCGTCCCGCGGCCAGCGCCTCGGCTCCGGAGCGCATGCGCTCACGCTCCCCGTGGGCGGCCATCGCGCCCGTTGCGGGCGCACTCTGGTTCGAGCCGCGGGCGTTGAAACCGCGCGTGTCCTTGTGCTACATAACCGGCGCCGCCGATCCGCTCAATCCGATCGAGGGCGGCGTGCCGAAGCTCGCAAGCGGCGGGAGCGACAGCGTTCGCGCCAAGCCCAAGCCGCCAGTGCGCGAATCGATTGCGAAGTGGGTGAAGGCCCTGGACTGCCCGCCGGACCCAACGAGCCAATCCAGCGCGAACGGCGTCGTCACGCAAACCTTCTGCGGCAGCCCGGGCGCCCAGTCGCGCGGCAGGACCCCTGAAGTGGTCTACGTTGCGGTAGAGGGTCTCGGGCACACGTGGGCCGGAGGCAAAAGCGTCTTGCCGGAGGGCATGGTCGGCAAAACCTCGGACAAGCTCGGAGCGACCGACGCGATCTGGGAATTCTTTCAGAGGCACGCGAGAGTCCGCGCTACCGACGCCGGGTGGCGTTCGCGGGCGGCCGGCGAAGACTGAGCCGCGCGCCCACGATCGACAGGACGCCTTCCTTTTTCATCTTTGCGATCGCCCGATACAGCGCCTCGTGCGTGAGGCCCAGCTCGAGCGCCCAGCTCTTGCGCGACTGATGCAACTCGAGCTCGCCACCACCTTCCGACTCGATGCAGTGCACGATGCGCTCGCAGGCCCCGCGCAAGCTCAACCGCTCGCAGCGTGCTCGCAGACGCCGCAACTCGCTCGCCAAATGGCGCAGCCAGGCCCGACGGAAGCGCGGGTCCGTTTCGAGCCGAGCGAGGAACGCGTGCCGGGGGAAACGCAGCAGCCGGCTCGGCGCGGCGGCCACCCCATCGCAGTGATAACTCGATGCCTCGAGGCTCGCCTCGGCAACATAGCCGCGCCGGACGCGCTGCAGGATCACCGCCTGTCCGCTGCGGGAATGGCGCACCAGGCGCACCTCACCCTCCAGCACGAGGTAGACGAAGCGAGGGCGCTCTCCCACGCGGAACAGGACGGAGCGCGCGGGGACGCTCAGGGTTTTCGCGGCGGCGAGCAGGGAGGCGGGAAAGGCTTCCAACTCGGCGGGCTTCGTCGCTTCGGACGCCATATGACTGCGATCATACCCGCGAGAGGAGGGTGGCCGGTAGAGTTCCTTCTCTTCGCGTACTCTGGAGCCCGCCCAAAATGCTCGCCTGCTTCCGCTTTCCAGCATTGGTGCTTGCGCTATCGGCTGTCGCCGCGCACGGTGCCGAGCCGTTCGAAGTCCGTGCGCACGGCAACTTCACGCGCATGGCGCACTCCGGAGACGCGCGCGCGGTCGTCAAGCTCTCGGAGCTCGGTGCGCGTCCCGGGAGCTACGGCGTCGGCGCCCTTGCCGGCTTGCGCGGCGAGGTGCTGCTCTGGGATGGAAAGCTGCTGGTCACGCGCGGGCATTCGCAGGAGGGCCGCACGGTGCCGCCGAGCCCGGCCGACGAAGCCGCACTCTTCGCGAGCGCTCAAGTTCACGCATGGGACGAGACCGTACTTCCCGAAGCGATGGACCGGATGCAGTTCGAGGCGTTCGTCGCGCGTACGGCGAAGGAGAAAGAAATCGACGTCGAGCGCGCGTTTCCTTTCTTCGTGCGGGGCGCGCTTCCGGGTCTGATGTGGCACGTCGTTACCGGCGCGGCCCCGAAGCACGGGGGCGCGAGCGCGGGCGCCCATGCCCATGGTCACGCGGGCAGCCGCGTCTTCGAGGTGGCCGACACGGTGGGGATCCTGCTCGGGTTCTACTCCGGAGCCGCGCTGGAGGGCGTCATCTCGCATCCGGGAGAGCGCTTCCATGTGCACTTCGCCGATCCGCAGTTCAAGGTTTCCGGGCACGTCGATGAGTATCGCGTAGCGAAGGGCGCCGTGCTCGGGCTGCCGCGCCGGTAGCGTGCGTGGCTCGGGCCAGGCGAAAACGCGAAAGAACGGAAGGCATGAGCGGCCAGAGACGATCCAGCGCGATCCCGGCGAGAGTCGCCGCGAGGTAAAGTTGTGGCGGCGGTATCGGGACGGCTCCGCGCTCTGCGATCGGCATGGGGAGCTTTGCAATGGACAGTCGGAACGAAAGGATGCGCACCAACCGGCTTGCGATCCTTCCGCTCGCGTACGGCGCGGCGAGCCTCCTGCATCACGTTCACAACGCGGTATTTCTGGACGAGTACCCGAATATGCCGGCTTGGCTTACGCCGGCGAAGGTGTACGCCGCCTGGCTGGGCGTCGCTCTACTGGGGCTGGCCGGCTACGCGCTGATGCGACGCGGCTACCGGACCGCCGGGCTGGCGGTGGTGGCCGTCTACGGCGCGCTCGGCTTGGCAGGCCTCGAGCACTATGCCCTCGCGTCGTGGTCCGCGCACTCGGTGGCGATGAACCTGACGATCGGGCTGGAAGTGGCAGGCGCCCTCTGCGTGCTGATCGCGGTGACAACCGCGATGCTGAGGCCGCGGGCGCGAAGGTGAGACCGCGCCCCGCTAGTGTACTGAGTCGTTATTCCGCCGCCGATCGCGTTTTTTTTCGCGCCGCCTCGTGCCGGGTGGGCAAGCCGCTCCTTGGCAAACTGCACGAAGCCGTAGACGAACCGCGAATGCGGTGACTCGGGGCGGCCGGTTCACGATCCGTGCAACGTCAGGCCGGCGAGCAACTCTTCGTCGACCCATCGGCGCAGCACGGTCCCGGCCGCGTGCGGCACGTCCTCGCCGGGAAAGGCGGTCGCGAGCCGCTCGCAAGCCGCGCCGAATTCCTCGCCCTCGTGGAGCAGGTCCAGAGCGGCCGCCTCGAACGCAGCCAGGCTGCGGAAGTGCGGCTGCAATCCGCGTCGCCAGATCATCACGTCGCCGGGGCTCGTCAATGCGAGGGCGCGCGGCGGCGTCTCGTCGTGGTCGACGGCCTGCCAGAGCGCGAGCGTGTTGTGCGCGAAGCGATGGCGCGAGTAGGTCGGCTGCAGGGTGAAGCCGACGCCCTCCCAGGCGTCCTCCGGGATGCGCGCAAGGTCCTCCAGCGCGAGAACGGCCGCGTCGGGTCCGTCGAAGGCCTTCCTCAGGGCGCGGTCGAGCTCGGCAAGCTCCGCGGCCTCGGGAGTCGCGGGCAAACATAGCTCCAGCCAGGCGGCGAACCCCTCGCCGTACCATCGCAGGTTGGGATGCGACGAAGGATGCGCAGCGACGAACTCCTCGGCTGCCCGCGTGAAGACCTCGTCCCCGAGGTAGGTCGCGGCGTGGCCATGGATGTCGCGCAGCGTGTCGACCAGGCGCGCGCGGTACGCGTGCTGGTAGATCGCCAGCCGCGCCTCGGCGTCGAGAACCCCGCCGGGCCGGATGGCGCCGCGAAACTCGCCCGCCCCGCCCAGAAGCTCGCGCTGGAACGCCGCCTGCAGCGCTTCCAGCCCGGCTGCGCTCGTCACGCGGCTTTGCGCCGGGCGGCAACGCGCCGCGCGACGCCCAGCTCGTCGACCAGCTCAGCCAAGGGCGGAACATGGTCGTCGCGCTCGATCATCGTGGCCACGTTTCCGAAGCGGTCGCAGGCTTTGTCGTAGAGCGCCCAGACCGGATCGGCTACCGGCTGGTCGTGGGTGTCCACGAGATAGTGGCCGTGGTCGCTGTGACCGGCGAGGTGGATTTGCTGCACGCGCTGCGCGGGAACATGCCGCAGGTACTCGGCCGAATCGAACCCGTGGTTCATCGCGCTCACGTGAACGTTGTTCAGGTCGAGCAGCAGCAGGCAATCGGCACGCTCGCACACCTCGCCGACGAACTCCCACTCGGGCATCGCGGAGTTCACGTACTCGAGGTAGCTGGACACGTTCTCGATCAGGATGCGCCGCCCCAGGGCCTCCTGGACCCTCTCGACGTTGCTCACCACGACGCGCA
The DNA here is from genome assembly GCA_046715885.1 of Usitatibacter sp. Taxonomy (GTDB): domain Bacteria; phylum Pseudomonadota; class Gammaproteobacteria; order Burkholderiales; family Usitatibacteraceae; genus Usitatibacter. The sequence goes on along the minus strand of JBKJYC010000524.1, from coordinate 5,867 downwards.
GCGCCTCTTCCGAGTAGGGCAGCGGCAGCAGGTCGTGCAACTGCCGGCCGTGCACGCCGGTCCAGCAAAGATGGTCGGAGATCCACAGCGGCTCCACGCGCCGGGCGAGGGCGCGAAGCCGCGCGAGGTAGCCCGCGTCGGGCCCCGCGATCGAACCGATGCCGAGCGATACGCCGTGCATCGCCACCGGAAAGCGCGCGCGGATCTCGTCGAGCATGCGCATGGGCTTGCCGCCGGGCACCAGGTAGTTGTCCGAGAGAATCTCCAGCCAGTCCACGGGCGACGGCCCGGCGAGCAACGCGTTGTAGTGCGCCGGTCGCAGGCCGAGGCCGAAGCCCGGGGACGGCTCGAGGATGGCGCTCGCCATCGCGCGAGGCTTACTTCTTCGCGACGAGGTCGGCGATGGTGCCGCCCTTCTCCAGGCACTGCTTCGCGCTCATCCCCTTGAAGCTGTGGCCCTTGCAGGCATTCTGCCCTTTGCACGCGTTCTCGGTCGTCTTGCAATCGCCGTTGCCCTTGCACTCGTGCACGCCATAGCAGTGGACCTTGTCGCTTGCCGCCACCGCCGCGCCGCTGCTGCCGGCGGGGGAGTTCGCGGCGATGGCCGTTGCCGACAACGCGAATAGAGCGGCGGCGCAGGCGAGGGAGCGGGTTTTCGGTTCATTCATGGTCTGCATCTCCTGTTGGGTTCTGCCGGTTCGGTGAACCGTGCCGCCGTGAGTCGCACTCGCGGATCGAACGTTACGCGGCCCGGCGTGTAAGTTGGCACACGGTCCGGACGACTAAGGTTGGCCTCCCACCCCGTCCTGGAATCCCAATGGCCCGACGCATGACGCTGCTTCACCTGCAAACGCAAGGCGACGAGGCGCTCTGGCGCACGGCGCTGGCCTCTCATAACGTGCCCACCGCGGCGATTCCGCGCGACGGCCCCGGAATCGTCGAGCGCATCCAGAGTGACGCGCGTCTCATGGGCGCCGGTGCGCTGGTCGTGGACGAGCAACTCCTGGCCCAGCAGGGGCTTACAGCCCTTCGGCTCGCGCGGCGGATCAGGCGCGTGCACCCGGAGCTCGCCGTCTTCGTGCGGCTCGCGCACCGCGCCCGCATCGAATCCTCCGAGTGCGCCTGGGCGACACAGGCGGGACTCGCGGGCCTCCTTCCCGGGACGAGCGCGGCGCGCTGGCGCGAGACGCTGGCCCCGCCGCTGGCCAAGGTTCTCGACCGGCTGGGGCGTGGCCCGATGCAAGTCGAGCGGCTGGGAGAGTTCCTGCGCGTGCTGAACGTCGACTCCACGGGGAGCTCGTCCGCGGACGCGGTCGGCCAGGCGTTCGAAGCCTTCGAGCGCGTCGCGGGCGCGGGCCTCGACTTCGAGGGCGTGGCCGCGGCGATGCGCGCCGCGGACGGCGTAGGCGTGAAAGACCGCGCCTTTCGCGGGCGGACCTATCGCCAGTGCTTCGTCGCCCAGGAGGCCGTGCAATGGCTCGTGAAGCGCCAGCGCCTGCCGCGCAAGACGGCGATCGCGCTCGGGCGCGGGCTGCAGGCGCTGGGCGCGATCCACCATGTGGTGCGCGAGCGCGACTTCGACGACGCTCTCCTGTTTTTCCGCTTCGCCGCCCTGGACGGGCCGGTCGCCGCAATCGACCTCTGTCAACTCGCGACCGCGATGCGCGGCCCCACGGGGGTGGACATCGACGACCGCTCCTATCTCGGCAAGCCGTACCCGCAATGCTTTACGGGCACGGGCACGGTGGACTGGCTCGTCCGGCGCCACGGGCTCACCGTCGGCGAGGCGGAGTTCATCGGCCAGCGGCTCATCGACCTGGGCGTGATCCGCCACGTCGTGGGCGAGCATGGTTTCAGCGACGCGGGCTACTTCTATCGATTCGTGGAGGACGAGGCGCGCGGGTGAGGCGGCGGGCCTCAGACGCGCGCGGCGAACCAATCCCGCTCGAGCGACTCGCGCAAGCCCAGGCGGGCGCGGTGCAGCAGCACTCCGAGGTGGTTGGGCGTGACGCCGAGCGCGCTGCAGATCTCGCCGGCTTCCAGGCCCATCACTTCGCGCATGGCGAAGGCGCGCGATTGCATCGACGGCAACCGCGCGAGGCACGCGTCGAAGAGCGCCCGAAAGCGCTTGCTCTCCAGGGCGCGCTGTGGGTCGGTCCACGGGCTCGGCGGGGCCAGCCATTGGCCTTGCGCGTCGAACTCACCCGCCTCCTCGTCGGGCTCGACCGCCTGAAGCGGCTCGAGGTACTGCGCTTCGCGGGCGCGGTCGCGAAACAGGTCCGCGACCTTGTGCAGCAGGATCCCCGTGACCCAAGTCCGAAACCGCGAGCGCCCGCCGAACGTCGCGTGGCCACGAACGGCGGCGAGCAGCGTCTCCTGCACGAGCTCCTCGGCTCGGTGCGGGTCGTTCAACCGGGAAAGAGCCACGCGCATGAGGTGAGGGCGCAGCGCCGCGATCTCGTTCATCCGGGACACGCCGAGGGCAGCGCTCACGCCGCCACCAGCGCGCGTTCGACCGCGAGGGCCGCCGCGCGATCGGTCGCGACGATAGCGATGCTGCCGCGAGTCGCGGGTACCGTGATCGAGGTCATGCCGTCGGCGTCGACCGTCGCACGGCGCCGGATCGTGGCGTCGCCGGGAATCAGCAGCAGCGTGACCGGTCCGCCCGCCGTGGCGATCACCACGTGCCGCGCCATGCCGGGCCCCATCGGGCAGAACGTGGCGTAGGTCACTTCACCCAGCGCCACGGCGAGCCGCAGCCCTTGCGCCGCCAGCTCCGTGGGAAGGAGCCCGGGGTCCACGCGAGACACCGTCGTGAAGGCCTTCGGCTCCTCGCCCACGTGAGCAATGGCCTCCCGCGCGAGCGCATCGCCGGCGAACATGGGAACACCGAGCGTGGCCACGCCGGCCGCGAGGACGAGGGTTGCCGCGACCGCCGCGAACCACCGTCGGCTCCTCGCGCCCCCGCCCCCCGCGAGCAGGATGCGATCGGCCCGGCCGTCGGGCGCCGGAACCCGCAGAATTTCGTAGAGCTGCGCGTCGAGCTGGCGTTGGCGCTCGAGGAATTCCCGGCATGCCGGGCAGTCGCGAGAATGCGCCTGCGCGGGCTCGCCGAGCCGCAGCGGCTGCGCGAGGGCGTCGCGCCGAAAATCGATGCAATTCACGGTCGGTTTCCCTTCTTGCGGCCGGCTTCGGGGCGGCCTTCCAGGAGCACGCGCAGCGCTTTGCGCGCGCGGCTCAGTCGCATGTTCACGGCCTCCTCGGTGGCCGACAGGGCCTGCGCGATCTGCGCCGAGGACAAGCCGCCCAGGATCTGCAGCAACAGCGGCTCGCGGTAGGCCTCGGGCAGCGAAGTGAAGGCCCTGCGCAGGTCGATAGCGAGACCCGGGTCCTGCGGGCCGTTCGCAATGACGGCATCGAGGTCGGCATCGAAGTCCATCTCCAGGGGGCGGCGTTCATACAGCCTGGCGTGTTCGTTGCGGGCAATCGTGAACAGCCAGGCCTTCTCGGACGCGTCGTCGCGCTGCTCCGCCCACGCCGACCATGCCCGCGCGAACGTTTCCTGGACGAGGTCCTCGGCCAGCGCGCGATCCCGGCACAGCCAGTACAGGTAGCGGAACAGGTCGTTCGCATAAGCGCGGACGACCCGTTCGAAGCGTTCCTTGTTGCGGTGGGTGTACATGGGCATTTCAAGGCCGGATATCTGACAAGACCGGCGGCGGGCCCCAAACCTAACACGGCCGGTAGTTCATGTAGAGCTTGCCGTCGACGATCTTCCAGCCGTTCATCGGGTCCACGTCGAAGAGCTTGCCCTGCGCGACTCCCCAGGAGCAGAAGCCGCCGTATTGCGGCGCGTAGCGGGCCGGCTCCGCGGCGAAGCGCTCGCGGTTCTCCGCGCTCGCAAACTGCCACTTGACGCCGCCGTACTCCGACGTGAAGCGATCGCTTCCCTGCCGGGCTTTCCCGTCGCTGAAATAGCTCACGACGTCGTAGCCTTTGGCGCCGAGGCCGGCGTAAAGCGTGTTGTACTCGCCGCCGGTTTGCTTCACCGCGTGGGCGGAAACGGCGGCGGTGGTCAGGACCATCGCCGCAGTGACGGCGCGAGCGAGGCGGAAGTTCGAAGCGAATAAATGTCGCGGATCGAAAGGGACTACTACGCAAAACGCAGAGACCCCGCGCAGCTCTTCGTATTCGGGCTGATCGAGGAGCTGGTAGAGAAAGGCCCCATACTAGACTCGGCTACTCTCTGGCCAATCGGCTGATGGCGCCCTCCGTGAACAACGGTCGTAGGAGCCACAGCCAGCTAGCCGGCGCGCTGCGCGTGCCCGAAACCGAGGGGTTCACATAAGGACGTGTGCTGCGAGAAACTGTCCCCCTGCGCCCTGACCCGCGACCCGTGACGCACCTCGGCCGCTACCGGCAGGCGTTGCGTTCTTCGCTCTCACGGCGGCTCGTTGTCGCGACCGTCGTGTTCAGCTCCGTCATCACTCTGGTGTTGACAGCCCTGCAGCTGTACGGGGAGTACCGCTACGTGGTCGCGGGGCTTGAGGCCGAGCTGCGCCAGGCGGGGCAGATCCATCCCATGGCGCTCGCGCGGTCCTTGCGGGCCGCAGACACGGACGGGGTGGCGCTACGGCTCGAGGGGCTGACGCGGATTCCCAATCTGGAGTACGCCGCCGTCCACGAGGGCGGGCGGCTGCGGGCTAGCGCGGGCAAGCGCCCGGCGGCCAACTTCATCGAACGCGTCTACCCGATCGAACACCTTCAGGACGGCAAGCTCCGCGAAATCGGCTCGCTGACGGTGGTTGCGAACCTGCACGGCGTCTACCAGCTCATCCTGGCGCACGCGGCGGTCATCCTTTTGAGCAACGGCTTGAAGACCATCCTCGTCGCCGGTTTCGGCATCGCGCTCTTTCATTGGCTGGTGAACCGCCACTTACAGGCCGTCGCGGCATACGCGAGCGGCGTGGCGAGCGGCGCGCCGGCGGGTCCCCTTCGACTCGCCCGCCCGCCGCGGGCGACGCCCGACGAGCTCGATGGCCTCGCCTCGGCTGTCAACCAGATGCGCGAGAGAACGCAGGCGACGCTGGAGTCCCTGGGCGACAGCGAGCGCCGCTATCGCGCCATCGTCGAAACCGAGCCCGCGTGCATCAAGCTGGTGGACTCCCACGGAAGGCTGATCGAGATGAACGCCGCGGGACTCGCCATGATCGAGGCCGCCAGCCTGGAACAGGTCGTCGGCAAGCCCCTGTCCGGCCTGCTTACGCCGGAGCACCGCGAGGCCTTTCGGGACTTCCTCGCAAGCGTGCTGCAGGGAAACAAGGGGACGCTGGCCTTCGAGATCCAGGGCCTCAAGGGCATGCGGCGCTGGCTCGAAACGCACGCAGTGCCCATGACCACGCGCTCCGGCGAGACCGTGCTGCTGGGCATCACGCGCGACATCACCGAGCGCAAGCGTGCCGAGGAGCAGTTGAGCTACCTCGCCCACTACGACGAGCTGACCGGCCTGCCCAATCGCGCGCTGTTCCATGACCGCCTGCGTCGGGCCATGATCGACGCCGAGCGCCACGAACGGCTGGTGGCGGTGCTGTTCCTCGACCTCGACCGCTTCAAGAACGTCAACGACACGCTTGGGCACGACGCGGGCGACCGGCTGCTCAAGAGTGTGACGGAGCGCCTGCTGGGCGCCGTGCGCCGCGGCGATACCCTGGCGCGATGGTCGGGCGACGAATTCACCCTCGTGCTGGCGGACTTGGGACACGTGGACGACGCGTCGCGCGTGGCGCAGAAGATACTCGATGTTTTCGCGCTTCCTTTTCGCATCGACGGACGCGATCTGTTCATAGGCGCGAGCCTCGGGATCACCC
>JBKJYC010000523.1:0-6091 GCA_046715885.1 Usitatibacter sp. | reverse complement strand
GCCCGGCCGAGGTCGTCCTCGCCTGCCAGGGCCTCACGAAGGTCTATGGAATGGGCGATGTCGCCGTTCCCGTCCTTCACGGCATCGACTTCGAGGTGCGCCGCGGCGAGTCGGTGGCCATCGTCGGCGCCTCGGGCTCCGGCAAGAGCACGTTGCTGCACCTGTTGGGAAGCCTGGACCAGCCGACCTCCGGCAAGGTGCAGCTCCTCGGGAAGGACCTGGCGACGCTGGGGGCCGCCGAGCAAGGGCGCCAGCGCAACCTGCACCTCGGGTTCGTCTACCAGTTCCACCACCTGCTGCCGGAGTTCTCGGCGGCGGAGAACGTCGCGATGCCTCTTGCGATCCGGCGCCTGCCCGATGCGCAGTCCTTCGCGCGCGCAAGGGCGATGCTGGGCGAGGTGGGGCTCTCGCATCGCACCGAGCACCGTCCGGGCGAGCTCTCCGGGGGCGAGCGCCAGCGCGTGGCGGTGGCGCGTGCGCTGGTGACCGAGCCCGCGTGCGTGCTCGCCGACGAGCCGACCGGGAACCTCGACCGGGAGAACGCCGGCAAGGTATTCGAGCTGATCCTGGCGCTCAATCGCAAGCACGGTACGGCCTTCGTGATGGTGACGCACGATCCGAGCCTCGCTTCGCGCATGGATCGCACCCTGCGCATCGCCGACGGGCGGCTGGCGTGAGCGCCGGGCAACCCCCGCGGCGTAAACTTGGGCGGATGAATCCCCACGACCTCAAGCCGCTTTGCGAACTCATCGGCAAGGAACGCGACACCCTGCTCACCCAGTGGCGGCGGCAAGTCCGGGCGCTGCCTTCGGCGAAGGGCCTCGATGTCCCGACGCTGAACGACCACATTCCGTTCCTGATCGAGGAGCTGTGCGCGGCCTTGCGGACCGGGTCCGACGAGACGATCGCGGAGGCGCTGAACGACGGTAGCCCGCCCGCCCACGGCCTGCAGCGCGCCGAGGACGGCTTCGACATCGAGGAGATCGTCGCGGAGTACAACATCCTTCGCGGCTGCATCCACGACCTGGCCGATGCCAACGGCCACACGCTGCAGGGCCGGCCCTTCCACATCGTCAACCGCGTGCTCGACGGGGCCATCGGCATAGCGGTTCAGACGTTCGCCACGCAGAAGGCGCTGGAAGTGCAGCATCGGCGCGAGGAGTACCTCAGCTTCGTCGCGCACGACATCCGCACCCCCCTGAACGCCATGTCCATGGCGGTGAAGGTGCTGGAGCGCACCCTGGCGGATCGCGAGGGCAACCCGCAGGTCGCGCAGATGCTCAAGAGCCTCGGGCGGAACGTGCAGCACATCGCGGGCCTCGTCGGCAAGGTGATCGAGGAAAACGCGAACCTGCAGACCGAAGTCGGCGTGAAACTCGAGCGCCGGTTCCTGGACCTCTGGCCGCTGGTCGAGGCGTTGATCCACGACCTGCATCCCGTGGCCGGGACCGGCAGCACGCAATTGGTCAACGAGGTCGCGGATGACCTGGTCGCCTACGCCGACGCGAACCTGCTGCGGCGCGTCTTCCAGAACCTGATCGCCAACGCCATCCGGTACACGCCCCACGGCAGGATCACCATCGGCGCGCGTGAGCTCGGCGCGGATTCCGGGGTCGAATGCTGGGTAAGCGACACCGGCACGGGAATCCCGCAGGATCTCCTCGAAAAGGTGTTCGACAAGGGCGAGAGGGATCCGGACAGTGCGGAGGGGTCCGGGCTGGGCCTCGCGATCGTGAAGACCTTCGTCGAGGCGCACGGCGGCAAGGTGCGAGTGGAAAGCCAGGAGGGCACCGGCTCGCACTTCCAGTTCACGCTGCCCAAGGCTCCCGGCCCCGGCTGAAGCACCAAGTCGAGTGACGTGCGTTGCCGACGGGCCTGGTCTGAGTCGGAAGTTTCCTACACGCGATCGAACGCTTGGGCGACGGACAGGGCCGGCGCGCCCACGCAGGATGGTCGATTCCCTCCGGAGAGTGCCATGGCGCGATCGGTCGCACGTGTATCGAGAATTGCCACCGGGGTGCTGCTGGCGGCGATCTCATCCTGGGCCTCCGGGCAATCGGATACGCAGGCTCGCGCCGCGGGGGCGTTTGAAACCGTCCGCTCGGTGTTGCAGCATCCGCGCTGCCAGAACTGCCACATTCCCGGCGACGCGCCGCTGCAGCACGACACCAGCGTGCCCCACGCGATGAGCGTGAAGCGTGGCGTGAAGGGTCATGGCGCGCCCGCGATGGAGTGTTCCGTGTGCCACGGCAAGGAGAACCTGCCGGGCGCCTACGGCCTGCACGTGCCGCCCGGCGCGCCCAACTGGCACCTGCCTCCGCCCGAGACCAAGATGGTGTTCATCGGCCTGAAGCCCGCCGAGCTCTGCGCCACGATCAAGGATCGCCGCGCCACCGGGGGGAAGGACCTGCAGGCCATGCTCGTCCACAACCGCGACGACAAGCTGGTGGGTTGGGGATGGGCCCCCGGTCAGGGAAGGACGCTGCCGCCGGTTTCGCGCGAGCGCTTTGTCGCAGCGTTCAAGGAGTGGATGGACCTCGGAGCGCCGTGCCCGGCGCCTTAGCCAAGGCTTAGAACTTCCTCAGCCGTTTCGCGTTCGCCACGGTACGACGATGCAGGGGCGCCATGCCTTTGCCCATGACATCGAGCGTCGCGTGCTGCCATTGCGAGGGCGTCATGCCCCAGGCAGGAAATCGCGCTTGCCCCGCGCCGGTGAGCCACGGGAAATAGAAGTTCATCGCCGCCTTGCACCACGCCTGCAGGTAGGACGCAACGGCGTCCTGGCCCGAGCGCGCGACCTGCATCGCGATGTCGTTCCACATCTCGGCCCCCGCCTCGGCTTTCTCGGGTCCCATGCGCCGGAAATCGCGGCGGTCGCTCGCGCGCGGTTGGCCCAGCATCATGCGCGTGGTGCGATGCGCGACCACTTGCGGGGCCGCAAACATCAGTTCATAGGCCTGCGTGGCGAGCTGGACCTGCTTGCGGGAAATGGAGCGTGGCATGGGGGGAATCCGGAGGGGAATGCAGTAGGACGACGTGCAGGCGCGCGAGTTCGCTCAGTAATCCACGGACACGGGATCGATCGAGCGCCACAGGTACCACGTCGCCACCGAGCGCCACGGCTTCCAGGCTTCGCCTAGGGCGCGCATCGCGGCGTGGTCGAGCGGCTCGCTCCCGTTGTACAGGCGCTCCATCGCGCGTTGCAACCCGAGGTCGGTAACCGGAAGCACGTCCGGGCGCATCAGATGGAAGATGAGGAACATCTCCGCGCTCCATCGCCCGATGCCGCGAATCTGCACCAGGTCGGCGATGATTTCCTCGTCGGTCATCTTCGCCCAGCGGCGCGGCTTGATCGATCCCGACGCGAAGCGGGTGGCGAGGTCCTTCACGTACGTCACTTTCGCGCGCGAGAAGCCGCACTCGCGAATGCGTTCATCGGGAAGCGCCAGCACGAGCGCGGGCTTCATGCCCCCGGCCGCGGCGAGGAAGCGCTTCCAGATCGACTCGGCCGCCTTCACCGAGATCTGCTGGCCGACGATGGCGCGCGCGAGCGTGAGGAACGCGTCGCCGCGCGGGTTCAGGCTCGCGTCGCCGTGGGTGCGGATGATCTTGCGCAGCTTCGCGTCGCGCTTCGCGACCGCTGCCTTGGCCTCGTCCCAATACGCCGGCGTCACGCAGTGCCCGAGCGCTGCGCGCGCAACCGCGAGCGCCGGCGCCAGGCCAACGTGACCGCAATGCGCCAGATCACCAGCGTGGCGAAGTATCCGAGGATGGCGAAGGCCGCGAGCTGGATCGCGAGGCCGATCAGCAGCGTGTCGCCGAGCGACCCCAGCCAGCGCGCGAGCTCGGGCACGTAGTCCTTGATGCCCGCCCACGACCACACCATCTCGCGCGGCATCGCCAGTGGAGCGGCGTCGCCGGTGACGAGGCGCCCGATGCTGTACGCGAGGATGTAGAGCGGGACGAAGGTGAGGGGGTTGGTGTAGAGCGTGGTGAAGAGCGCCGCGGGAATGTTGGCGCGCAGCGGAATGGCGATGAGGGCCGCCATCAGCATCTGGATCGGCCCCGGGATGAGGCCCGTGACGAGGCCGATGGACACGCCCAGCGCGACGCCGCGCCGATGCAGGTGCCAGAGCCTCGGATGGCCGAGGATAGGCGCGCACCACCGCAGCCATTTCTTCGCGCGGATGCTGTCGGGATCGGGCAACCAGCCCTGGAGTTTGCGTCTGAACATGTCGGCGCGTGCGCTCGGCTACGCGTCAGACATTCTATCGTGCAACTCCTCGCGCTCGGCTTCGTTGCCTGCGTCCTGGGCGCGTGAGGGCCGCTTCCTCATTTCGTTCGCGGTGACTTCGGCGCGGCTCGCGTTTCGTAAGCCGCGATCTCGCGCTTCAGGTCCTCGAGTTCCTCGCAGGGAATCGGGCAGATCTTTTCGAGCTCGCCGAGGTGCTCGCGGGCCTTGGCGATGTCGCCGGTCAGCAGGTACGTTTCACCGATGTACTCGTGCGCGCCGCGGTGGCGGGGATTGAGCGCGAGCGCTTTCCCGTAGTGCCTGAACGCGTTGTCGAGCGCGCCGGACTTGCGATACGCGAACCCGAGGTAGTTGTGGATATCGGCGTTCGCGGACCGCGCGGCGCCGCCTTGTCGAAAGCGACGATCGCCACCATTTCGCACCCGCGGGTCCTGAAACCGCGCCTAAATTCGATCGGCAGACGGCGGCAGCATCTACCTGCGTCCCGGGACTTTCGCGGTCCTGCGCTATCTTGCGCCGCGCCGCCCAAAGCCTCTTGGCACGACCACCCTGACGCTACAAGCGTAGGATGATCGCGTCCGCACGTCGATTTCGGGAGGGTCCCATTTACCGAGCAACGATTGTTCTCGCCCTATCCATGCTCGTTTTTCCCGGCGTGGCTTGCGCACAAGGAACGGGCAGCCCGGAACTCAGAGTGGCGCTGAAGGGTTACGATCCGGTCGCCTATTTCACCGAGCAAAAGCCGGTCCGGGGGACTCCGGATCACCGGCAGGATTTCGACGGCGCGCGCTACCACTTTTCGAGTGCCAGGCACCGCGACGCTTTCGCCGCCGATCCGGATCGGTACGCGCCTCAATTCGCCGGGCTGTGCGCGGCAGCGCTTTCCATGGGCAGGACCTACGAAGCGGACCCGACGGCGTGGAAGATCGTCGACGGGAAGCTCTATGTCTTCCGCTCGCAAAAGGGGTTGGAGCTGGCCGAGAAGGATCCCACGGTGCTGGCCCGCTCGCGCGAAAATTGGCGCGCCTCCCGGTAGCTCACAATCCCGCCTTGCGCAGGCCCTGCTGCATGCGGGCCTGGTTTTCGGGCTGCGCGAAGCGGCTCCCGAACTGATCCGCGCGGAAGAACGGCTCCAGGCGGCGAACCTCCGCCACGGCATGGCGCGCCTGCGCCTCGTTGCCGAGCTCGGCCAGGATGACCGCGCGTATCGCGTGGACGAAAGCGGCGTCCGGATGCCGCTGGAGGGTACGGTCAACGAAGGCGAGGGCCTCGCGGTGACGCCCCGCCATGTAGTAGGCGATGCCGAAGTGGAAGGCGCTCCCGACGCCCCTCACGCCGGGATCGAAGCGCAAGGCGAGCTCGAAGGTTGCGACGGCCTCGTCGATGCGCCCGAGCCATAGCAGCGTCGTGCCGCGGGCATCGAGCGCCGCGGCATCGCTCGGATTGAGCTCGATCGCGCGGTCCGCTTCGGAGAGCGCTTCTTCGAGCCGGCCGACGGTGACGAAAATGCGTCCCAGCGTCCCATGGGCGCGCGACTGCGCGCCTTGATCGCCGATCACGACGGCACGCTGCGCGAGCTGGATCGCCCGCTGCATGGCCTCTGGAGGATTCTCCGCCCAGCCGAAGAGCGACCGGTTGAATTCCGCGCTGGCCAGCACGACATGGGCCTCCGCGTAGTTCGGCGCCTTCTCCAGGGCCTTGGCGAGCAGTTCGCGCGCGCGCCGGTTTCCGACGCGATCGGAGTTCTCGTGCAACGCACGCGCGCGTAGCACGAGATCGTAGGCTTCGAGGTCCTCCGGGGGCTTCGAGGCGGCGCGTTCGGTTTCCAGGCCCGTGACC
>JBKJYC010000522.1:0-3220 GCA_046715885.1 Usitatibacter sp. | reverse complement strand
AAGAACTTGCGCACCGTCATCTCGCGGTAGACCACGATCGAGAGCAACGCCGCGTAGATCACCGCGATGCCCGCCGATTCGGTCGGCGTGAACCAGCCCATGCGGATGCCCCCGATGATGATGAACGGGGTCAGGAGGGCGGGAACGGCGACCAGGAACGCCTTGAAGAACTCGCGGAGTGACGCGCGGGGATAGACCGGGTATCCGCGCAGCTTCGCGTACACGTGCACGATTCCCATCTGCGCGGCCGCCAGCAGCAACCCCGGGATGATCCCCGCGAGGAAAAGCGCGCCGATCGAGACCGTGAGCACGCCACCCCAGACGATCATCAGGATCGACGGCGGGATGATGACCGCGAGGATCGCCGACACCGCCGTGATCGCCACGGAGAACGAGAGGTCGTAGCCCTCCTTCGTCTGCGCCTCGATGAACATCTTGCTCTGGCTCGCGGCATCGGCCGTCGAGGAGCCCGAGATGCCGGCGAAGAAGACCGAGAGCAGCACGTTCACCTGTGCCAGCGCGCCCGGGAAATTCCCCACCATCGTGCGTGAGAGGTGCACCAGCCGGTCGGTGATGCCGCCGGAGTTCATGAGATTCGCCGTGAGGAGGAAGAAGGGCACGGCGAGCAGGATGAACGAGTTGTAGGCCTTGAAGGGCTCGTTGAAGAGCGACAGGGGCGACAGGCGCGGCTCGATCACCAGCATCGGCAGGCAGGCCAGCCCGAGGGCGACCGCGACCGGAACGCGCAGCACCAACAGCAGGAAAAAGCCGCCGAAGAGAATCAGGGCGGCCATGGCCGGCGTAAAGGCGGCGCTCACGCCGGGGCACCGCGGGCGACGATGCGCGCGTCCTCGAGGAAAGCCTCGCCGAGGAAGACCACCCAGGTGAGGCCGGTGAGCGGCCAGGCGATGAAGATGGTCCACATCGGCAGCTCGGCGATCTCCGAGGTCTGGTTCCAGCCGAAGCGCACGAACTCCACGCCCCACCACACGAAGACCAGGGCGAGGGCGAGGACGAACAGGTTGGATACGATGCGAAGCATCGCGTTGGGCCGCGGGGCGAGCTCGGGCCACACGTCCACCTCGAAGTGCGTGCGCTCGCGCACCCCGACCATCGCGCCCAGCATGATCATCCAGACGAAGAGGAAGCGCGAGGCCTCCTCGGTCCAGATGTAGCTGGGAATGAGCTCGGTGTAGCGCGAAAAGGTCTGCAGCGTGACGGGGACGATGAGGATCCCCACCGTCCCCGCGAGCAGCCAGACCAGGCCGCGGTGGTACCAGCCGAGGGCGCGGCCCACTACCGGACCGCGTTGATCTTCTGGAAGATCGCCTCGGCGCCGATTTCCTTCGCGTAGCTCTCCATCACCGGGTCGCTCAGCTTCTTCATCTGCGCGCGGTCCGCGAAGGCGATGCGCTTCAGCTTGCCGGCCTTCTCCAGCGCGTCGAGCTTCATCGCGTCCTCGGAGGACTCGATCTGGCGGCCATACGCGCCCGCCTCCCTGCCGGCCTTGACGATCGCGGCCTGCAGGTCGGGCGGCAGGCCCTTGAAGGTCTTGCCCGAAAAGCACAGCGGCCGGATGGTGATGGCGTGCTGGGTCATCGACAGGTTGGGCGCGACCTCGAAGAACTTCATCTGCTCGACGCCCGCGGCCTCGTTCTCGCCCGCGGCGATGACACCGTTCTGGATCGCGTTGTACACCTCGTTGTAGGCGATGACCGAGGGTGACATCCCGATGGCCGCGAAGGTCTTGCTCCAGATCGGCGCGCCCTGCACGCGCACCTTGAGGTTCTTCATCTCGGCCAGGTTGCGCACCGGCTTGTTCACGAAGATGTTGCGCGTGCCGCCGCCCGCGTAGCCGATCAGCATGACGTCGGCCTTCTGCGCGATCTCGTCGGCGACAGGCTTGAGGATGTCGGCGTCGAGCACCTTGTTCCAGTGGTCGAGGTCACGGAACAGGAACGGCGCGTCGATGAACGGCGCGGCCTTCGAGAACGTGGACATGTGCGCCGGCGAGACGATGGCGTAGTCCACCGCCTTGCCCTGGTTCATGTACGCGAAGTAATCCTTCTCCAGACCCAACTCGCTGTTCTTGTGCAGCACGAAGTTGATCGGCTTGCCGTAGTACTTCTTCACCAGCTCCTCGAACTTCACCATCGCCTTGGTGAAAGCGTGCTCGTCGCTGAACTGCGAGGCGCCGTGCAGCGTGATGGTCTGGGCGGACGCGTTGAACGCGAAAGCCGTTGCGAATGCGGCGGCAAGGCACGACATGAAGCTCCTGCGTTCCATGATTCTCTCTCCTCCGTTAGATTCTTAGGGGACAGACCCCTTAGCCGCTCGGCTAAGGGGTCTGTCCCCTAAGAGGGATGGAACTACGCGAGCGGTGCCGCTTTCAGGACCTCTTCGAACGTGGTGAGCCCTTGCGCCACCTTGGTGGCGCCGGAGACGCGCAGCGGGCGCATCCCGGCCTTGTAGGCCGCCTGCGTGAGGGCGGCCATGTCGGTTTCCTTCAGGATCAGCTTCTTGATCTCGCGGGTGATCGGCAGGATCTCGTAGATGCCGATGCGTCCCATGTAGCCGGTGTTGCGGCACTCGATGCAGCCCACCGCGCGATACACCTCGGCCGGCGGCGCCGCCTTGAAGGGCGCGCACACCGAATGCCAGAGCGCGTGGTCTTCCTCGCGGCTGAACGGCACCTTCTGCTTGCAGCTCGGGCAGAGTGTGCGCACCAGGCGCTGGGCCATGATGCCGATCAGGGTGGAGTTGAGCAGGTAGGCGGGCGCCCCGAGGTCCAGCAGGCGGGTGATCGAGTTCGGCGCGTCGTTGGTGTGCAGGGTCGAGAGCACGAGGTGGCCGGTGAGCGCCGCCTGTATGGCCATGTCGGCGGTCTCGAGGTCGCGGATCTCGCCCACCATCACGATGTCCGGGTCCTGGCGCATGAGCGCGCGCACGCCGGCCGCGAAGGTGAGGTCGATGTCCGGGTGCACCTGCATCTGGTTCAGGCGCGCGTCCACCATCTCGATCGGGTCCTCGATGGTGCAGACGTTCACTTCGGAGGTCGCGAGCTGCTTCAGCGTCGTGTAGAGCGTGGTCGTCTTGCCCGAGCCCGTGGGGCCGGTGACCAGCAGGATGCCGCCGGGCTGCTTGATCATGCCCTGCCACGTCTCGTGCTCTTCCTTCGTGAACCCGAGGTCCTTGAAGTCGCGCATCAGCACTTCGGGAT
>JBKJYC010000521.1:0-2654 GCA_046715885.1 Usitatibacter sp. | reverse complement strand
CAGGAAGACGACGCTGAGCATCATGTTCGCGGTGGGCCGGCCGTACCACGACGATCCGCACCATGGGGCCTTCATCCAGGTGTTGCTCCAGTAACCGTCCGACGGCACCCGCTCCACCGAGGCGTTGACCCCGCTCTCGCGCATCAGTTCGGTCAGCACCACCGAGGCGTTGTAGCCGCCGAAATTCTCGTCCGACGCCGACAGCACGAACTCGGTGTTCTCGTGACCGGCGGCCTTCAGATGGAACTTCACCTTGTCCGGATCGGCCTTCGGGATTCCGATCTCGGCGCAGAACATCGGATCGAACTCGGGCACCGAGTGATCCCGCGCCGGCTTGCCGAGCCCGGCGAAGGCCAGTTCAACGAACCGTTCGCGGTCGATCGCGGCCTTCAGCGCCTTACGCACGTCGATGTTGTCATAGGGCGCCATGTCGCCCTTCATCAGGTAGGTGACGTGGGCGCCGCCGGCGATGGTCAGAAGCTGGGTCGTGCCGGAGCCGGTGATGGCCGGCACCATCTTCGCCTCGACGCCGGTGATCACGTCGACTTCGTTCGCCAGCAGGGCGTTCACGGCGGCCTGGTTGTCGGGGATGCCGAAGCTCTCGATCTCGTCGATGTAGGGGCGGTCGGACTTCCAGTAGTTCGGATGCCGCTCGCAGATCATGTTGATGCCCGGCTCGTACTCCCGGACTTTCCAGGCGCTGGTGCCGATGGCGTCCTGCGGGAAGTTGGCGGCGCCTTCGGGGATCACGACGAAATGGTACTCGCTCAGCAGGAACGGGATGTCCGCGTTGGGCGACTTCATCTTGATGACGACCCGGTTCGGCCCGTCGCTGGTGATCTCGCCGATGTCGTCCATGTACGCCGCCGCGGGCGATGCGACCGCCGGGTCGCGCAGGCGGTTGAAGCTGTAGACCACGTCGGCCGATGTCATCGTCTTGCTGTTGTGGAACTCCACGCCCTCGCGAAGGGCCACGCTCCACTGGGTGGCGTCGTCGTTGGACTCCCACTCGGTGGCAAGGCCGGGCTGCAGCCCCGTGCCCGGGAAGTAGTCGACCAGCCGCTGGTACAGCATGCCCGACCGCTCGATCTCCAGGCCGCCGGTGACCAGGGCCGGATCGATGGTCTCGCCCGCCGTGCTCTCGCCGCCGGCGAAACGCAGCCGTCCGCCCCGCTGCGGTTCCTGCGCGTTGGCCTCCTTGATCGTCGCCTCGACGAAGGTCGTGGCCGCGGCCGCGCCCACGCCCACATTCATCAGCGCCGCGGTGAAATCGCGACGCGACAGCTTGCCGCGCAGGAAATCGCGCTTGATCAGGTCCTTGGTATCCATGCTTACGCCTCCCTCGGGTTGCTCGATACGGCGGTGCTCCGGCACCTACGGAAAACTGCATACCGATGGGGGGATTATCATGAGATGGATCGACCGGCGCAACCCCGTGTGCAGCGACCCTGCTACTCCGGTAGCCCACGTCCCGACAGCGAGATGCCGCCGTCGACTGGCAGCACGATCCCGGTCACGTAGTCCCCGGCCGGCGAACACAGAAACGCCACGGCCAGCGCCACCTCGCGCGCCGTGCCGACCCGGGGCACCGGCAGCCTGTGAGCCAGCCGCCTCCCGCTCATCTTCTCGCTGTACTGCTGGATCGCCGGGGTGCCGATCACCCCGGGTCCCACGGCGTTCACCAGGATGCCATGGCGGCCCCATTCCAGGGCCAGGGTCTTGGTCAGGTTGACGTTGGCGGCGCGGGCGGCGGCGGCGTGGGCGAAGTTCGCCATCGCTTCCACATTGGCGAACACGATGTTCACGATGCGGCCGCCCGTCCCGGCCGCGATCGCGCGGCTGGCCCAGGCGTGGCTCACCTGCCACGTGCCCTGGACGTTCAGGTCCATGACCGCGCGAAACCCGTTTGGCGAAATGTCGAGCGCCGCGGCGGCGAACTGGCCGCCGGCGTTGTTCACCAGGATGTCGGGCAGGCCGTGGTCCCGGGTCACGGCCTCGATCAGGCCTTCGACCTCGTCCGCCTTGCGGATATTGACGGGGTACCAGGCGGCGGCGATGCCCTCGGCCCGCAGGGCGTCCGTGGCGCTCGCCAGCGCCGCCTCGGTCCGCGCCGCGATGGTGACCCTGGCGCCCAGGCGGCCGAGTTCCTGGGCGATGGCGTAGCCGATGCCGGTGCCGCCGCCGGTGATCAGCGCGTGCCGCCCGGCGAACAGCCCAGGGGCGAACACGGCGGCCTCGGTCACGGCGCCCACCCTTCCGTCGTCGTCAGCAGGGCATCGACCGCGACGACGCCCAGGCCCACCGGCCGCACGATCAGCGGGTTGACGTCGAGCTCTACGATCGCCGCCGCATCGGTCTCCAGGTGTCGCGCCAGCGCCACGACCGCCGCGACCACGGCCTCGACATCGCCGGCCGGCTTGCCGCGATAGCCGTCGAGCAGCGCCTTGACCCGCAAGCCCGCCAGGGCCGCGCGCACCTCGCCTTCGCCGACCGGCAACAGCAGGGTACGGCTGTCGCGCAGCAGTTCGGCCAGCACGCCGCCGGCGCCAATCACCAGCGACAGCCCGAACAGCGGATCGCGCTTGGCGCCGACGATCAGCTCGGCCACGCCATCGGTCACCATGCGCTCGACGATGAAGCCCTCGATCCCGGGC
>JBKJYC010000520.1:0-2551 GCA_046715885.1 Usitatibacter sp. | reverse complement strand
TGCGCCACGTTGTTCTTCGGCGGGATTCGAAACCCGCGTATTTTACCCTCCC
This sequence comes from Usitatibacter sp., assembly GCA_046715885.1. Lineage (GTDB taxonomy): Bacteria > Pseudomonadota > Gammaproteobacteria > Burkholderiales > Usitatibacteraceae > Usitatibacter. The sequence continues at coordinate 2,499 of JBKJYC010000520.1, read as the reverse complement.
CGGCGCCCGCCCCTTAGAATGCGCCATGACCGCGACGCGCGTCCTGTTCGTGAAGCTCTCCTCGCTCGGCGACGTCATCCACAACCTGCCTGCGGTCACGGACCTGTGCATGCGGCGTCCCGATGCGCGCATCCATTGGGCGGTGGAGGAGGCGTATGCGGACCTGGTGCGCCTGCACCCGGCGATCGAGCAGGCCATCGCGGTGCCGATGCGCCGGTTGCGCCAGCAGTGGGGATCGCGCGAGGCCTGGGGCGCCGCCGGTGCGGCGCGCCGCTCGCTGCGGCGCCATCCCTACGATTTCGTGGTCGACACCCAGGGATTGCTGAAGAGCGCAGCCGTCGCGCGCACCGCGCACGGCGCCACATTCGGCTTCGACCGCGCGAGCGCGCGCGAGCGCATCGCCGCGCGCTTCTACGATCAGCGCATCGCGGTGGGACGCGCCCAGCACGCGGTCGAGCGCAACCGGCAGCTGGTTGCGGAAGTGTTCGGATACGCCGTCGACACGCTTCCCGACTATGGCATCGCCGCCCCGCCGTCGCCGCCCGCGTGGGCGCCCGGTCGCTACTACGTGGCGTTGCACGCCACCAGCCGCGCCGACAAGCAGTGGGACGAGGCGGGCTGGATCGAACTTGCGAAGCGGCTCGCGCGCCAAGGCCTGGTGGCGGTGTATCCGGGCGGTACGGCGGCGGAGCGAAACGCCGCCGCGCGGCTGGCCACGCAGTCGCCCGGCGGCATGATCGCCCCGCCGATGTCGCTCGTCGAGGCGGCGGCGCTGCTCGCCGGAGCCGACGGCGTCGTGGGCGTGGACACCGGGCTGACTCACCTCGCCGTCGCGCTCGACGTCCCGACGCTGGGCCTCTACTGCGCGAGCGACCCCGCGCTCACCGGCCTGCACGGCGGGCCGAAGGCGGTGAACCTGGGCGGCCCCGGCCGCGCGCCCACCGTGGACGAGGTGGAGGCCGCGCTCGGCTACGCCGCTCCGGGAGCCTAGATGGTCCATCCGGGATACGCCGCCCTGTGGTGGCTCGCCACGCCCTTCATCGTGCTGCGTCTCGCCTGGCGCTCGCGCAGGCAGCGCGGCTACCTGGAGCGTGTCGCCGAGCGCTTCGGGCGTTACGCGCCGGCCGAGAAGGTCCCGCGCATCTGGATCCACGCGGTATCGGTGGGGGAGACGCGCGCCGCGGCGGTGCTGGTCGACGCTCTCGCCTTGCGCTACCCGGGCCACCGCATCCTCGTCACGCACATGACGCCCACCGGGCACGCCACGGGCGTGGAGCTTTTCGGCGATCGCGTGGAGCGCGCCTGGCTGCCCTACGACCATGGGTTCGCGGCGCGGCGGTTCCTGCGGCATTTCCAGCCCGACTTCGGCGTGATCCTGGAGACCGAGCTCTGGCCGCGCCTGCTGGAAGAGGCTGCGCGCGCCCGCGTTCCGGTTTTCCTCGCAAATGCGCGGCTGTCGGAGAAATCCGCGCGGCGCTACGCTCGCTTCCCCCGGCTCACGCGCTGGGCGCTCGCGAACCTCTCGGGCATCGCCGCGCAATCGAAGCCGGATGGCGAGCGCTTCGCGGCGTTGGGCGCGAAGGAGCCTGCGGTCACCGGCAACATCAAGTTCGACCTCGATGTGCCCGCCGCGATGATCGAGCTGGGGCGCGCGTTTCGCCAGCGCTTCGGCGCCGGACGGCGCATCTGCGTGATCGGCAGCACGCGGGACGGCGAGGAGGCGTTGCTCCTCGACGCGCTCGCCGCCGCGCGCCCCGACGCTGGACGGCTCTTCGTCGTGGTTCCGCGCCATCCCCATCGGTTCGAGGAGGTCGCGAGCCTCGCCGAAGCGCGCGGTTTCGAGGTCGCGCGCCGCAGCACCCAGATCGCGGTCGCGCCCGGGGTTCGCGTGGTGGTGGGCGACTCCATGGGCGAGATGCTCGCCTACTATGCGGCGGCCGACGTCGTGGTGATGGGCGGCAGCCTGCTCGACTACGGCAGCCAGAACCTGATCGAGGCCTGCGCCGTGGGCAAGCCCGTCATCGTCGGGCCCTCGACGCACAACTTCGAGGAGGCCTCCAGGAGCGCCATTGCGGCGGGCGCGGCGATACGCGTGCACGATGCGGCGGGCGCCGTGGCCGAAGCGATTCGGCTATTGGGAGATGACGCGCGCCGCGGGGCCATGGGAAATGCCGCGCATGTGTTCGCGCAATCGAACCGTGGCGCGGTCACTCGGCTCGCGGATTGGCTCGACGAGCGCCTGAAAACCTAGCCTCTTCCCAGCGTCCGGTTGACGATCTCGAGGTCGGCTTCGGTGAGGCGTCCCGCCGCGGCCTTCAGGCGCAGCGTATTGAGCAGGTACTGGTAGCGGCTCGCCTGCAGGTCGCGGCGCGTCTGGAACACCTGCTGCTGCGCGTTCAGCACGTCGACGCCGGTCCGGACCCCGACATCGCGCCCGAGGATGGTGGAGTCGAGCTGGCTCTGGGTCGAGGCGAGCGCGCGCTCGAGCGCCTGCACGCC
>JBKJYC010000519.1:0-3247 GCA_046715885.1 Usitatibacter sp. | reverse complement strand
GTCCCTACGTCCTCAAGCGCTGGGACACCGACGTGACCACCGTGCTGACGGCGAGTCCCGGCTACTGGGGCAAGCGCGGCAACGTGACCGAAGCGCACTACCTCGTGGTCGCGACGGCGGCCACGCGGCTCGCCGGCCTCGTGTCGGGCGAGATCGACATCGTCACCGATCCCGCGGTGCAGGACATCGTGCGCCTGCGCAACCAGCCCGGCATCAAGGTGGGCGAGGTGACCAGCACGGGCGCGCAGTTCATGGGCTTCCAGCAGGTGCGGCCCGACCTCGGCAGCGGCACGACGCGCAACCCATTCAAGGATGCGCGCGTGCGGCAGGCCGTGCGCTACGCCATCGACGTCGACACCCTGCAGAGCAAGGTGATGCGCGGGACGGCAACCGTCGGCAAGGCGATCTATACCTCGGCGATAGACGGATTCGACGCGCGCTTCAAGGGCAAGCCCGCCTATGACCCGGCCAAGTCGAAGGCGCTGCTCAAGGAGGCGGGGTATCCGGACGGCTTCGCGACCGACCTCGAATGCAGCGTGCAGCAACCGACCGACGCGTTGTGCCAGGCGATCGCGGGCATGCTGTCGCGTGTCGGCATCAAGGCGAACTATCGTCCGCTGCAGTTCAACGTGCTGCTGCCCAAGCTGCTCAAGGGCGACACCATGATGTACGTGATCGGCTGGACCACGGCCACAGCCGAGCCCGAGGGCGCGCTGGTCCCGCTCACCCACACGCGCAACGCCCCTGGCGTGGGGGAGTACAACTTCGGCGGCTACTCGAATCCCGGCAACGACGCGGCCATCGACAAGGGGCGCATCGAGTTCGACCCGGCGAAGCGCGCCGCGCACTTCACCGAGGCGATGACCGCGATCGACGCGGACGCGGGCTTCATCCCACTCGTCTACCGCAACATCGGCTGGGCGATGCGGCAGAACGTGAAAGCCGTGATCCGCCCCAACGACGTGATGGACTTGAGGTTCGTGAACCTGGAATAGGCGTCATCCCAGGCACGCGAAGTACGCCGCCAGGCAGGCGTTCACGCACTGGATGCCCGCGATCCCTCCTACAGGGCACTGCGCCGTGCACGCGTCGTACTGCGCGAGGCAGTTGTTGGGCACGGTGATGAAGGGCAGCTGGATCAGTCGCGCCGTCGGCAGGTTTGCCAGGTTCACGTTGATCGACGTGCGACTCGTGCCGCTCACGACCTCCCGGATGTTGACCGCCATGCCGCCGTAGCTCGTGCCCGGGACGTCGAGGGGCACCACGAGCGAGTAGCTGCCGGCGTCGTCGGGCATGCCGGCGATCTCCGCGCCCGCGATGCAGCATAGGTGGATCGACCCCTGGGCCGGCATAGCGGTCGTGTTGCCGGTGACCCGCCCGAAGCCCTTGTTCGGGGGGAAGGGGTTCCTCAGCTGGATGCCCACACCGACCGTGGTCAGCTGCATCGCAGCCTCGACGCCGCTCGCGAGAAGATCGACCGCGTTGCTCGTGAATCCGTACCCCGCCACGTTGAGCGCGCCGGGCGTGTTCGCGGGAACGACGTTGAACAACCCGAGGGTCAGCACGCTGAGCGAATTGGTTCAGGAGGGCGAGGTTGTCCTTCGTCAGGTTGTCGAGGTCCCGCGCTATGGCGGCGGGGTCGCCCCCATACGTCGTATGGTCGTAAAGGGAGCCCAGGTCATAGGCGACGTCGATCGCGGAACGGCCGATGTCGAATATCGCCAGGCCCGCGCCCAAGCGACCGGCGAACACGTTCGCGGACTTTCCGGCCATGTCGAGGTCGAGGAAGGCCTCGCCGCTCGCCGCCGCCGCGCGCGCGTATTGGGTCAGGTCGTCGCTTTCGGCGGCATCCTGGTGCGCCTTGACCAGGCCGGCGATGTCGTTGAAATCGAGCAGCGGGTCGTAAATGGCCTTCGAAAGGTCGTTCGCACCTCCCGCCGGCGGGGCCTGGACCAGCCGCGCGATGTACACCAGGAACACGCGGTCCATCGCCTCGAGCACGTCGCGGTCGATGCGCACGACGTGGCCGTTGCTCGTCGTGCCCCCCGTGATTACCAGCGCGTTGTTGGCGTAGACCTTGTCGACCTCTTCCTCGGCCTTGACTGCGAGCTTGAGGCGCTCGAGGAGGGCGGCCTCGGCGGCGGCCGTGTTTGAGCCGATCAGCAGGCGGGCGGATTGGAGCTGATTGAGGCGCCGGCCCAGCAGCACGATCTGGAACCGCAGGAAGGCCCGGCTCGCCTCGCCCAGGAGGAGGCCGTAGTCGGAAGACCGTGGCAAGGCCAACAGCGTCACCTGTACCGGCGCGGTGGTGACGTTTCCCTGCTTGAGGACGAGGCTCGCCGTCCCCGTGCTCGCCGCCCGGGTCGTCGGATCGGGATAGATGGGGACCCCGGCCGAAAGGACGCTCCTACCGGCGAGGAGCCCATCGGCCGTCGCGGTGAACCCGCCCGCGCCCGTGAACTGCACCGTGATCGGGAGGTTCGGATTGAAACCCACGAACCCGATCTTCGCCACCGTCAGGGGCGCGAGCGACGGCGCGACCGAGGTGATCGAAGGCTGGCAGCCCTCGGCCACGATGGCGCCGACACGGCCGCTGAACTCGGCGCTCCCCAGGAACGCCTGCCGTACCTGGTCGCGCGTGCGGCGCCCCGAGGCGAGCTCGGCGATCCAGAAATTGACGCCACCCAGGTCGCCGCCGCGCCGCAGGAAGGCGTTGTACAGGTCGCCCACGAACTGCGCGTTGGTGCGTCCCCGGCTCGCATACTCTCCGCTGCCGATGAAGGCGGCCGAGATGCTTCCCGCCTGGACATAGACCTGCGCTGCGCTGCCCGCGCACTGGGCCGAGCGGAACTGGCCGATCCAGAACGCGAGGCCGCCGTTGTCCGGCAGGCGCGAGAGCAGGCCCCGGTAGAAATCGAACACCGTATCGATCTCCCGCCGCACGGGCGCGTTGCCGAAGATGGCCTGCGTGAAGCTGGTGAACTCGGCGGAGAACATGTACGCCGCCAGCAGCACCTCGCGCGGCATGCCCTGGTCGAGCTGCCCCTTCCAGAACGCGAGGCCGCCGGGATCGGGGGCGCGATTGTAGAAGGCGTTGTACAAGTCGGTCACGAAGCCGGTGTTGTCGCGCCCGAAGGCCGCGTACTCGCCGCTGAAGAAGAAGGCCATGGCCATGGCGTACCACGCTTCGTTCACATTGCCGCCGGCCGTCGTGAGGCGCGCCGCCTCGCTTTCCCAGAAGGCCTTG
>JBKJYC010000518.1:0-6562 GCA_046715885.1 Usitatibacter sp. | reverse complement strand
GGTGATGCATGATCTGGGCTTGACCGACATCCCGATGATCGGCGTTGCCAAGGGCGTGGAGCGCAAGCCCGGCATAAAGCAGTTGATCTTTCCCGGCGAGGAGGAGCCGCGCGTCCTGCCGCCCCACCATCCGGCCCTACACTTGATCCAGCAGATCAGGGACGAGGCGCACCGCTTCGCGATCACCGGCCACCGCGCCAAGCGCGGCAAGGCGCGCCGGGCCTCGCGCCTCGAGGAGATCGGCTCGGTGGGCCCGAAGCGCAGGAAGCAGCTGCTGGCGCACTTCGGCGGGCTGCAGGGCGTGATGGCCGCCAGCGTCGACGAGCTCGCGCGCGTCGAGGGCATCAGCCGTAAACTCGCGGAACGCATTTATAACGAGCTCCACTGAAACAACGCCGACGACCTTGCACCCGACGCTGAACCTGCCCCTCCTCCTCACCTGGCTGCGCGTCGCGGCGATCCCGCTCTTCGTGGCCGTTCTCTATGTGCCGGAGGACTGGATCGACCAGCGGTCGCGGAACGTGATCTCGATGTGGATCTTCATCGCCGCGGCGGTCACCGACTGGCTGGATGGCTATCTCGCCCGGCGGTGGAACCAGACCACCCAGTTCGGCGCCTTCCTGGATCCCGTCGCCGACAAACTCATGGTCGCCGCGGCCCTGATCGTCCTTACGGAGTTCGAAAGAATCTATGCGATCGTCGCGTTGATCATCATCGGCCGCGAGATCGCGATTTCCGCATTGCGCGAATGGATGGCGCAGATCGGCAAGTCCAGGAGCGTCGCGGTGAATCTGGCGGGAAAGCTGAAGACGGTCGCCCAGTTGGTGGCCATTCCATTCCTCCTGTTCGACGATGTTCTGTTCGGGCTGTTTCCGACGCGGCCGGTAGGCCATGTGCTGATCGGGATCGCTGTGGTCATTACGTTGTGGTCGATGGTGGTGTACCTCAAGGCCGCGGTTGTGGAGCCGCGAAATAAGGCTTAATATCAAAGTCTTGAAGATCATAATTAAAGCTTTTTCTTGGGCATGCCTCGGCGTGGCGCTGGCCGCATCGGCACAAGCGCCGGAGGACATCCGCCGCCTGCTGGACCGGGGCAAGGCCGAAGAGGCCTACCAGCTCGGCCGGCGCGCGCCCGAGCGGCTCGGCGAGCCCGCCTTCGACCTCGCGTTCGGCGTCGCCGCCATCAACGCTGGGCGTGCCGCGGAGGGCGTGCTGGCGCTCGAACGATTCCTGCTCGCCTTTCCCGACGACGAGTCGGCGCGCGTGGAGCTCGCGCGCGGCTATTACCTCCTGGGCGACGACGCGCGCGCGAAGGAGGAATTCCGGGCGGCCCTGGCGCGCAATCCACCCCCCGAGGTCGCGCGCGTGGTGAACGAGTTCCTCGATGCGATCCGCTCCCGCGAGGCGAAGTACGGCCCTACGGCGATGGCGTACTTCGAGATCGGCGGCGGCTACGATTCGAACCCGCGGGCGGGCGTGGACAACCCGCTGATCACGCTCCCGGTCCTTGGCGAAGTCAGCGTGGGCGAAGGCGGCGTGAGGGCGGGAGACCAGACCTTGCAGTACGGAGCCGGTTTTCGCCTGACCGGCCCGGTCGGCCCGCGCTCGCAGGTTTTCGCCGCGGCGGAAGCGCAGTTCATCCGCTATCCCGACCTGGTGGAATTCGACCAGGACATCTATTCCGGTTCGCTGGGCCTGCAGGGCCGGATCCAGCAACTCGGCTGGCGCGCCGGGGCGACCACGGGCTACCAGACGCTCTTCCGTCGGCCGTATCGCCGGACGCACGGCGTGTTCACCGAGGGATCGCTGCGCGTGAGCGAGCTCGATTCGCTCTCCGCCGGGGTGCAGGCCGGGAAGTTCGTGTACGACGGCGCCAACGTCGTGCGCAATGCCGACTTCACCGCGCTCGCCGCAGGATGGCGGCATCTGTTCGCGCGTGCCTGGCGACCCGAGGTCGAGGTGTCCGCGAACCTGGGGCGCGAGAGAAACGTCTTCGACGATCGGCAGGACCTCTCGCGAACTCTTTACGGAGCGCGCCTCGGCGTGGCCGCGATGCCGTGGGCGGGCTGGACCGTCTTCGCCTCGGTCACCCACCAGCGCAGCGACTATCGCGAGCCCGATCCGATCCTGCAGACCACGCGCGAGGATCGCTACAGCGCCGGCGAAATGGGCATGACCTGGTCGGCGCTGGGCGCGCTGCAGGTACGTGCGGAGCTCGCGGCCGCGAAGAACGATTCCAACCTCGCGCTCTACGAGTACCGCCGGCGAACGGCGCTCATGCGGTTGCGTTATGAATTCCGCTAGGGAGGCATCGATGGGAATGCGACTGCTCCTCACCGCGTTGCTGATGCTCGCATTCGAAGCGGGCGCGCAGACCATCGGCCGCGTGCTCTCCGCGGCGGGGGACGTTTCGGCGCTGCGCGGGGGCGGCGAGGAGATCCTCACCGCCGGTTCCGCCCTCTTCAGCGGCGACGTGGTACGCACGGGGGAGGCAAGCAGCGCGCAGTTGCGCTTCAGCGACGAGAGCATCGTCGCCCTGCGCGCGAAGTCGCGGTTCGCGGTCTCCGACTATCGATTCACGGGAGGCGATGACGGCGTCTCGCAAGCCGCCTACCGACTCCTGCAGGGCGGGCTGCGCACGCTCACGGGCGTGATCGGCCGCATGCGCCGCGACCGCTACGTGATGGGTACGACGCTCGCGACCGTGGGCATTCGCGGGACGGCCTACACGCTGGTGCTTTGCCAGCAGGATTGCGTGGACAGCGACGGCACGCAGGCGCCCGATGGGGCGTACGGCGTCGTGTTCGACGGGCGCGTATCGGTCACCAACGAGGCGGGCACGGTGGAGTTCGACGCGGAGGAAGCCTTCTTCGTCTCCGACATCCGGACGCTCGCGCAGCCGCTGCTCACGCGCCCCGGGTTCCTGCGCGACCGCCTCGAGGCGCGAGAGCGCCGCGAGCAGCGCCGTGAGCGGGTCGAGGCGAGGGTGCAGGCCGCTCGCGAGGTGGCCATGGCCGCGACGCGAATGGCCCTTGACCGCGCGCCACTCCCGGCGGGTTTCCAGGGTGCGCGTCCGGTGGCGGTGCTCGGCTCGCCCTTCGCACCCATCGTTGCCGTCGCCGATCTTCGCGACCCTTCCGGCAACGTGGCACTGGTCGGCGTGGGGCTCGGCGCCGGCGTGGGCTTCGCAACGGTCGCCGACCCGGCCGCCGTCGTGGACGGGGGCATCGGCACCCTGATCGAACTCGATGGCACGCGCGGATTCCTCGAGCGCTTCGTCTTCAACGGCGGCGCGCAAAGCGGCAGCCGCCAGAACACGCGCGTCGTGGACAACGGGAAGCTCGACGGGGACGGCGGCGCAACCTGGGGACGCTGGGAGCCGGGCGCCGCGGTGCAGTTCGGCGGGCAGGTCGGCGTGCCCTCCACGGGCGTGCATTTCTTCTTCGGCAACCTCACGCCCGAGTCGGTATTCGGCAGCGTTCCATCGGGCGCAACATCGGTTCGGTATCAATATGCCGGCGGGCCGCGGCCCACCAACGAGCGCGGCGCCCCGGGGCAGTTCCTGAGCGGGGACCTGCTCGTGAACTTCGTGCAGCGCGCCGTGGGCGGGGAACTCATCTACCGGATCGATACCTATACCTACAGGCTGCCGGTTCCGGACAACACCCCGATCGTGATTGGCCGGGGCTTCGCGGGCTTCAGCGTGAACCAGACCAATGCCGGGGCCTGGATCAATGCGGTCAACAACGCCGGCGGATTGCTCGACCGCTATTCCGTAAGCGGGCTCTTCCTGGGCAGCCGCGCCCAGGGTCTCGGCGTCACGTTTTCGAGCGTCGATTCGCAGTCGGGCCGCACCGCGGGCGCAGCGATTTTCCGCTGTGTTTCAGGCGGATGCCGGTAGTCCGAGTTGAAGGGAAGCCACGGAAAAGGCTATAATTCCAGCGCTTCGCGGCAGTAGCTCAGTTGGTAGAGCGCAACCTTGCCAAGGTTGAGGTCGAGAGTTCGAGACTCTTCTGCCGCTCCAAACAATAAGAAGGGGGAAGGGCGTGCCCTTCCCCCTTTTTCATTGGTGTTTCCACCCGGCGGGGTGGCAGAGTGGTCATGCAGCGGCCTGCAAAGCCGTGTACGCCGGTTCGATTCCGACCCCCGCCTCCAGATACTGCTCTCCACACTCGACGCGCTACGGCAGACGATGGGGGAATTCCTTCTCGCGTGCCATGGCGCGGAGCTCGCCGCGCCTTCTTCTTCAAGCAAGGGGGCGGCGTTCGCAAATCCGCGACGGGACGCGAGCTGCACGGCCGCACATACGACGAGCTCCCTCGGGCGCGCCTGGCCGCGGCGGTCTAGCAGCCATCGCGCTACAGGCCCCGGGGATAGTCCGCGGCTATCCCCAGTCGCGGCTGACCCGCAGCACGCAGCCCCAGCGCACTCCTACAGCTCGGAGGGGGAAAAAACCTCTTGACAGTGTAATCCCGCGCATTGCAGAATCCACAGTAATGCTATACATTACATCGGCGCCATGATCCGCGGCTTCCGGCACAAGGGGCTGAATCGGTTCTTTGCCAAGAGCGAGCGCCGCGGAATTGATGCCAAGCAGGCAGACCGCATACGCCGGATCTTGGACCGGCTGGATGCTGCGGCAAGGCCAGAGGACATGGACCTTCCTGGATTCGATTTTCATAGGCTCACCGGCGATCGAAAAGGCACCTATTCGGTGTCGGTATCTGGAAACTGGCGCATCACATTCGAGTTTGAGGCCGGTGACGCGATCAAAGTAAATTTGGAGGACTACCACTGATGAAGAGCATGCGCGATCCGAAAAGGAAACCCACCCACCCTGGCGAAGTGCTTCGCGAGGATGTTCTGCCGACGCTCGACATGACCCAGACCGAACTCGCCCGGCGCCTGGGCGTGAGCCGGCTGAGCGTGTCTGAACTGCTGCTCGAGAAGCGCGCCCTCTCCGCCGATATGGCGGTCCGGGTTGGAAGGCTGACGAATACCACGCCGGAGAGCTGGCTGCGGATGCAGGAGGCGGTCGATCTCTGGGCGTTGGAGCGAGACCCGAAACGATATCGACATATCGAGCCCGTGGCGGCATAGGTCGACCGCGGCACCTCAGGGCCCATAGGACTACTCGTCCGCGTGGGATCGGCTGCCTTGGAGGGTAACAGCGAGGGTAAGGGCGCAGCCAAACGCTCGGGAAGTGCGCTGCAGCCCCGGGAATCTTGCCGTTCGATTCCGACCCCCGCCTCCAAACTCTCGACTAGAACATCCGGCCGCCATTACCTTCCAGCATTCAGGTTTCGGATCGTCGCCATGTAGAGTGTCTCCTGGGCCTTGAGGTAGACGCCATATTCCTCGGGGCTCATCAATTTGATCTCGGCCCCCGAGATCGCCAGGTTGGCCTGGCCTAGCCCTTACAATCCTCCCATGGAACTCCTCACCGACCCGCAGGCCTGGATTGCCTTCGCCACCCTGACGATGCTGGAACTCGTCCTGGGCATCGACAACATCATTTTCATCTCGATCCTCGTCGACCGGCTGCCCGCGCATCAGCGCGATCTCGCGCGGCGGCTGGGCCTGTTCGGCGCCATGTTCATGCGCATCGGGCTGCTGCTGGTGCTGGCCTGGATCATCGGCCTCACCGCGCCGCTGTTCTCCCTGTTCGGCGAGGCAATCTCCGGCCGGGACCTGATCCTCATCGGCGGCGGCCTGTTCCTGCTCTGGAAAAGCGTGCACGAAATCCACCAGCTCATGGAAGGCGTCGAGGGCGAGCGCTCCTCCGGCGCGGGCGCGAGCTTTGCTGCCGTGCTCGGGCAGATCCTGGTGATCGACCTGGTGTTCTCGCTCGATTCGATCATCACCGCCGTCGGCATGGTGAAGCAGGTCGAGATCATGGTTGCGGCCGTGATTGCCTCGGTGGTGCTGATGATGGTCTTTGCCGGCGCCATCGGCCGTTTCGTCTCGGCCCATCCGACCATCAAGATGCTGGCGCTCGCCTTCCTCGTTGTGGTGGGCGTGGTGCTGATCGCCGCCGGCTTCGAGCACGAGGTGCCCAAGGGCTACGTCTACTTCGCCATGGCGTTCTCGATTGCGGTCGAGCTGCTAAACATCCGCATGCGCAAGCGCGCTGCGAAGCCGGTGCACTTGCACCAACGTTACGTCAGGAAGGACCCGTGAAAACCGCCTTCATCACCTGCTACCCTACGGCGCGGATAGGAAAGCCTGCCTATACCCTCGACTAAAACCTCCGGCCGCCATTACCTTCCAGCATTCAGGTTCCGGATCGTCGCCATGTAGAGTGTCTCCTGGGCCTTGAGGTAGACGCCATATTCCTCGGGGCTCATCAATTTGATCTCGGCCCCCGAGATCGCGAGCACATTCGCACGGGACTGGAAAGGCGCTCGCTGGCGTTTCGGCGCGCGCCGGCGCCCCTCGCGCGGGCGAGGAAATAGGACGGCATGGCTGAAGAGCCGCTCGCCCTCGCGCTCGCACGGCGCATCTGCGGCCTTCGCATGGAAGATGTGGGCGAGCCTGCCCTGCGGCACGCCAAGACCTGCCT
>JBKJYC010000517.1:0-7302 GCA_046715885.1 Usitatibacter sp. | reverse complement strand
TGGATCGTCGCCTGGCGCGACTTGATCCAGTTCAAGTTGCCGCGCAGCGTGTTGATCTCGCCGTTGTGCGCGATGAAGCGGAACGGGGGCGCGAGATCCCACGTGGGGAAGGTGTTCGTCGAGAAGCGCTGGTGCGCGAGGCACAGCGCCGAGACGAAGCGCTTGTCCGAGAGGTCGCGGTAGAAGGCGCCCACCTGCTCCGCCAGCAGCATCCCCTTGTAGACGATGGTGCGGTGCGAGAACGACGGCACGTAGAAGTCGCGCGCGTTGGCCAGGCCGAGCGCGCGAATGGCGTGTCCGCTCGCCTTGCGGATGATGTAGAGCTTGCGCTCGAAGGCATCGCGGTCGAGCGAGCCGCGGCCGGCGCCGACGAACACCTGGCGGATCACCGGCTGCGTGCTGCGCGCGGTGTCGCCGATGGTGGAATCGTCCACCGGCACCTCGCGCCAGCCGAGCAGCTGCTGGCCCTCGTTCACGATGGCGCGCTCGATCTCGCGCACGCACGTAGCGCGCGCCGCGGGATTGCGCGGCAGGAACACCATCCCCACGCCGTACGCGCCGGCCTTGGGCAGCTTCACGCCCTTCTTCGCCATCTCCTCGCGGAAGAACGCGTCGGGGATCTGGATCAACACGCCCGCGCCGTCGCCGTGCAGCGGATCGGCGCCCGTGGCGCCGCGGTGCGTGAGATTGTTCAGGATCGTGAGCCCCTTCTCGACGATGTCGTGGGACTTCTTGCCCTTGATGTGCGCGACGAAGCCCACGCCACACGCGTCGTGCTCGTGGCGAGGGTCGTACAGGCCCTGCTTCTGCGGGCGGCCGTTTGCCGGGTCCATCGGAGTCATTCCTGGTTGGGCCGTTACGAGGGGAAAAGACATTCTACGGGGCCGTTTATTGCACTGCAATAAAAACCATTTCGTGAGCCGAATCCGGGCCTTGTGCGTAGAATCGGGACAAACCTCAGGGACCCCTCCAACGTGATCCTCTCCGCTCTTCGCCGCCTCCCCGCCGCCGCGCTCTGCGCGCTCGCCACCGTCCTGGCTGCCTGCGGCGGTTCCCCGGGGCCTTCGCCCAATGTGGTGGACACCACGGCGATCACGGTCCTGCCCGCATCGGCGACGATCTACCCCGGCGGCGTGACCACGCTGCGGATCACGGGAGGCACGGGCTCCTATCTCGTGGCCTCGGACAACCAGGCCGTCGTGCCGATCGTCACCACGACCGCCGTGGGCCGCCAACTCACGGTGGTCGCAAACCCCGTGAGCGCGGATACGACTGTCACCCTCACGGTGCGCGACACGAGCACGACGCCGCGGGCGACCGTGACGCTCACGGTGCGACCGGGAACCATCGCCAACGCGGTCACCATCGTCCCGGCTTCCAATGCCTGCGAACCCGCGATCTGCTCGGGCGGCGAGGCGCTCGTCACCGCAACGATCTCCCAGGCGGGAATCCCGCTCCCCGGCCGCCTGGTTCGCTTCGACGTGGTCTCCGGGGACGTGCGCTTCATCGTTTCGCCGCCAGGCACCACGGGGGAAGTGCTTGCGCTGTCGACCACCACCACTTCCGACCAGGCGGGCCTGGCGCGCGTGCGCTTGCGCGTGCTCGCCAACGTGCCGAACCAGACCGCGCTGATCCAGATTACGGACCCGGAAACGGGTTCGTTACTGCGCATCGCCGTGAATGTGCGGCAGTTCACGGGCACCGGCAATCCGGTCTTCTTCGCCATTCCCGAGAGCGTTACGTTCCGCGGCCAGTTCATCGGTCAGTGCGCCGGCAACAGCGTTGCTACCGACTTCGTCATCTTCGGGGGAACGCCGCCGTACAACGTGGTGAATGCGAACGGAGCTATTTTCGTTTCCCCGAACGTCGTTCAGGCGAGCGGGCAAGCGTTCACGGCGCGGTTGGTCGGCAGCCCCGGCTGCTTCACTGATCTGCCCATCACGATCACCGATGCCGCGGGCCGCACGATCGTGGTTCGGGTCTCGAACGTGGAAGGAACCAATCCCGCGCCAGCAGCGGCAGTCGGCCTATCGCCGACGAGCGTGACTATCGGATGCGGGCAGAGCGCCTCGTTTGTGATCACCGGGGGAACGACGCCATTCTCTGCGAGCAGCAACAACGGGTTGGTTACGGCTGCGGTTGCAGAACGAACCGTTACCGTGGAGAGGCAGCCCGGAGGTACAGGCATGGGGAACATGACCACGACGATCACGGTCACCGACGGGACGGCGCCCGCCACCGGATCGGTCATTTCCCCTGCGACTTGCCCATAGCCGCGCCTGCTGCACTGCAGCAACGCCCGCACCCGGACCCCGGCGTGCGCAAATTACCGCTTGCATGGAACTGCAAGTTAAGCTTTAATAGAATTCGATAACCCGCTAATTTGTGACGAGTTTAGTTCGCGGGGCCCAATCAAAGGGGATTCGATCGTGACAAACGACGCCTTCCGTAACGCCTATACGAAGTTCCTTGCCGCGCTGTTGATCGCGGCGTCCTCGGCCCTGGTGAGCTCATGCGGCGGCGGCGGCGCGGCGGGGAATCCCAACGTGGGCGGCGACCTCCAAATCCTCCCGGATCCGGGCACGGCCTACGCGGGCGTCCCCTTCAGGGTGACGATTGCCGGCGGGCGGCCCCCGTATGCCCTGGGATCGAGCGAGCCCTCGATCTTCCCGGTGCCTGCGATCCTCAACGGGAACACCTTCGAAGTGTTGCCGGGTCAACCTGGCGTCATCGACACCGGCTTGACCCCGGGCGAGGTCCCGCGGCGCGCGGTCGTCCTCTCGGCTCGAGACGTCAATGGCCAGATCGACGTCGCGAACTTCTCGGTGCTGCAGAACTTCCTCATCGGCTATGGGGCGAGTTACGCCAACGACTGCCCCACGGGTGCAGGTGCGACTGGCTCGTCCGTCCAGGCATGCGCCGGACGCGAGACCGTGATCACGGTCTCGCCGACGTTCAATGGCCAGCGCCGCCCCGGCACCCTGCTGCGGTTCGAGCGGCTCCGCGGCGACTTCACCTTCCTGCAATGCGGAAGCCTGCGGCCGCCGGGCACCGCGCCACTGCCCCCTTCGGTCCAGCTGAATTCGATTACTCAGGTCACCGACGGCACTGGCATCGCCAACGTCTGCATCTTCATTCCCCTGGGAGCGCGCTCCCAGATCGCGTCGTACCGGATCTTCGACGTCGCCTCGGGCGTCTACACGGACGAGATCTTCATCATCGACGGCGCCACTCCCGCCGGCACGCTCACCACCGTGCCGGACACGATTATTTTCACGGGCACGAACGGCCGTTGCGGCACCGGTAGCGCCGACTTCCTGGTGTTCGACGGCAGCCCGCCGTACACGGCGACCAGCACGAACGGCACGGTGTCGGTGACGCCGACCACGTCGCCCACGCAGCCCGGCCGGTTCACCGTCACGCTCGCCATCCAGGGCTCGCCGTGCCCATCGGGCGTCCAGGTCGTCGTGACGGACTCGTTCGGCGCACGCGGTGTGGTAACCGTGGATTCCGTGCAAGGCGCGGCCGGCCCGCCGCTGACCGTGGCGCCCAGCGCGTTCACTCTGGCGTGCCAGCAGAGCGGCACGGGTGTCGTCGTAGGCGGAACCGGCACTTACAACGCGTTCTCGTCCGGCGGCGGCGTTTCGGCAACCGTTTCGGGCAATCAGGTCGTGATCACCCGGACCGGCGGCCCGACTCCGGTGGGCACGCAGGACACATCCGTCAACATCACCGACGGCAACTCGATCGCTACGATTACGGTGACCTCCCCGTTGGCCTGCAACCCCTGATCGGCAATCCGCGTTCGCGAACGGGCATCTCTCGGGATGCCCGTTTCGCTTTCAGCGGCCGCTTCGACCATGTCCATCGCTGATCGCTACGTCGCCACCGGCACGTCGGGATTCGTAGGGCGGGCGCTGGCGCAGGCGCTCGAGGGCCGCGTGCACGCCGTGCACCTCGGGACCGACGGTTGGGCTGCCCGCCTGCCGGCCGTGCCCTGGCACGGGGCGGTGGTGTTTCACCTGGCCGCGCGCGTGCATCGCGCCGGCAAGGATGACGAAGCCGCGCAGGAGCGCGACAACGTGGAGAAATCGCGCACCGTGGCGCTTGCCGCCGCGGAGGGTGGCGCGCGAAGGATCGTCTTCCTCAGCACCATCAAGGTGAGCAGCGAGGAGTCGACGCAGCGGCCGCTCCGCGCGGACGACCCGCCCAACCCGCGCAACGCCTACGCGCGCTCCAAGTGGCGCGCGGAGCAGGCTCTTGCGTCCTGCGGCGCGCGCAGCGGGATCGAGATCGTGATCGTGCGTTCCCCACTCGTAATCGGACCGTCGGCGCAAGGCAATCTCACGGCGCTCATGCGCCTCGCCGACTCCGCGTGGCCGCTGCCATTCGCCGCCCTCGACAATCGCCGCACCTTCATCGCGCGTGGCGACCTGGTCGAGCTGCTGCTGAAATGCGCGCATGCGCCGGTCGCGGGGCGCACGCTCCTCGCCGGCGACCCCGATGCCATCTCGGCGCCGCGGCTGTTTCGCGTCCTGCGCGGCGCGCTGGGCCGGCCGGCGCGGCTCTTCCCCATGCCTGCGGCGGTGCTCGAGGCGGCGTCGAAACTGGCGGGGAAAGGCGACCTGATGCGCCGGTTCACGCGATCGCTCGAAGTGGATGCGCAGGAGGCAATGCGCATGCTGGAGTGGAAGCCGCGCATCCCCATCGACGATGCGCTGCGCGAAATGGCCATCACGTGGAAGTCGACGGGGTGAGCTCCTGGACAATCGTCGTTGCGTTGCCCGCGGCCGTGGCCGTGGCAGTCATCGTTGTGCTGGCGAGGTCTTCCCTGGTGAACGTGCTGGTCGACCACCCGAACGCGCGTTCGCTGCACCACACGCCGACTCCGCGCCTGGGTGGCCTTGGCGTGATGGCCGGCGCGCTGCCCGTGGCCGCGTGGCTCGCCGGCGACCGGCACGGCGTCGCGCTGGCATGCGCGCTTGCGCTCGGCCTGCTTTCCGCGGTGGACGATTGGCGTTCGCTTCCCATCGGCGTGCGGCTGCCGGCGCATCTCGCCGCGGCGATCGTCGCGGTTCTTGCGATGCCGATCCCCGGCATCGCGACGGCCGTGGGGCTCGTCCTGGCAATCGTGTGGATGACCAACCTGTTCAATTTCATGGACGGCGCCGACGCGCTCGCCGGATCGATGGCCGCCATCGGCTTCGGCGCCATGGCGGTCGCCGCCCTAAGCGCCGGTGACGTGGCGCTTGCCACGACTTGCGCGGCGCTCGCGTCCGCCTCGGCGGGTTTTCTCGCGTTCAACTTCCCTCCGGCGCGTATCTTCCTCGGCGACGCGGGCGCCGTCCCTCTCGGCTTCCTGGCTGGCGCGCTCGGCGCGCAAGGCGCTCTGTCCGGTGCATGGCCCGGTTGGTTTCCGCTGTTGGTGTTCTCGCCCTTCATCGTCGATGCCACGGTGACCATCGCTCGTCGCCTCGCGCGGGGCGAGCGCGTCTGGATCGCGCATCGCGACCATTACTACCAGCGGCTGGTGCTGTCGGGTTGGACTGCGCGGCGCCTGGCGCTCGCCGAATCGTTGCTCATGCTCGCGGCGGCGGTGAGTGCGCTCGCGTCGTTGTCGGCGGGCGAAATGCTGCGATGCGGTATACTCGCCGGCTGGTCGATTTTGTACGGAATTCTCGTCGCGGCGATCGAAGTGGCGAAGAAATCGAACCCCAAAAAATAAGAACGGCCCTGGTGCGCGGAGGTCCAACGGGGGCTCCCGGAGAACAAGAATGAAAGTCATCAGACTTGACCGTCGCGCCCTGGCGGCAGCATTTTACGACGGTGTAGCGCTCCTCCTCGCCGGATACACCGCCGCGATCCTCACCGCGGGAGAAGCCGTGCCCGCGGGCGCGATCGATACGCTCGGCACCATCGCGATGATCGCGGTGCCCACGCAGATCGCGGTGCACTTCCTCTTCGGCGTCTACCAGGGCATCTGGCGCTACACGAGCCTGCCCGACATCCAGCGCGTGCTCTTCTCGGTGCTCACGGGCACCGTCGTGATCGCGACCATGCTCCGCGTTGGCGGGCTCGATGCCTATTTGAACCACCGCGAGTACATCCTCTTCCGCTCTTCCTCATCACGCTCATGTCCGGTGCACGCATGGCGTACCGCTCCTTCAAGGAGTGGATGTTGTATGGGCGGGGCGGCGAGGCGGGGCTGCCCGTCATCGTGATGGGCGCGGGCGACTCGGCGGTGAGCCTGGTGAAGGAGATCTCGCGCAGCCACGACTGGCGCGTGGTGGGCCTTCTCGACGACGATGCGTCCAAGCGCGGGCGTCTGCTGCACGGCGTGCGCGTGCTCGGCCCCCTCGAGGACCTCTCGAAATACGCGCAGCGCCTCAAGGTGCGCCATGCCATCGTCGCCATGCCCTCGGTCACCTATGGCATCCGGCGCCGCGTGGTCGAGATCTGCAAGAAGGCGAACGTGCAGGTGATGACGGTGCCAACACTGAACACCGTGGTGGGCAACAAGCCCGGCACGGCGCGCATCCGCAAGGTGGCGGTCGAGGACTTGATGAAACGCGACCCGGTGACGCTGGACGACGCAGGCCTGCACGACCTGCTCACCGGCCAGGTGGTGATGGTCACCGGCGCGGGCGGCTCCATCGGCTCGGAGCTGTGCCGCCAGATCGCCGCCTTCCAGCCGGCGATGCTGGTGCTGTTCGAGCAGAGCGAGTTCGCGATGTACAAGGTCGACGAGCAGCTGCGCGAGCAGTTTCCCGAGATTCCCGTGGTGAGCGCTATCGGCGACGTGAAGAACGTGAAGCGCGTCGCCCAGGTGATGCATCAGTACCAGCCCGCGCACGTGTTCCACGCCGCCGCCTACAAGCACGTGCCGCTGATGGAAGAGGCCAATGCCTGGGAAGCCGTGCTGAACAACGTGCTCGGCACCTACGTGGTGGCGCGCGCCGCGATCGACTACAACGTGCGGAAGTTCGTCTTCGTCTCCACCGACAAGGCGGTGAACCCCACGAATGTGATGGGCGCATCCAAGCGGCTGGCCGAGATGGTCTGCCAGGTCCTGCAGGCGGGAAGCAATACGCGTTTCGAGATGGTGCGCTTCGGCAACGTGCTCGGCAGCGCGGGTAGCGTGATCCCGAAGTTCCAGGAGCAGATCGACAAGGGCGGGCCGGTTACCGTCACCCACCCGGAGATGGTGCGCTATTTCATGTCCATTCCCGAGGCCGCGCAGCTGGTGCTCCAGGCCGGCAGCATGGGCCTGGGCGGCGAGATCTTCGTGCTGGACATGGGCGA
>JBKJYC010000516.1:0-3950 GCA_046715885.1 Usitatibacter sp. | reverse complement strand
GCTCCAGCCCAGGTCCGCGCCCGAGAAAGTGCCGTCGAGGATCGTGGGGCCCTTGGAAAATGCGCCGCCTGCGAAGGCGGCCGATCCGCAGACCCCGATCACGACGCCGAAGACGTCGGTGCCCATCACGGTGGAACGCAAGGAAGAGCTGCGCAAGGCCTTCCGCCCCGATCCTGGCCCCGATTAATTTGGGACAATGGGTGATGGACGGTCCCGTTTCCGGCGAACGCGTCACCTACCGCGCGTGCCACCTCTGCGAGGCGCTCTGCGGCCTCGAGATCCGCACGAAGGGCGAGCAGGTCGTCGGCGTGCGCGGCGACGCCAAGGACACGTTCAGCCGCGGGCACATCTGCCCCAAGGCGGTGGCGCTCATCGACGTGCACCACGACCCCGATCGACTCACCGGGCCGATGCGGCGCACGGGCCGCGAGTGGACGCCCATCGGTTGGGACGAGGCGCTCGAGATCGTCGCCGCCCGTTTCGCCGCGATCCAGAAGGAGCACGGCGCCAATGCGCTCGGCGTCTATCTCGGCAATCCCAATGCGCATCACGTGGGCAGCATCCTCCACGCGCCCGGCCTGATCCGCGCGCTGCAGACGCGCAACCGCTTCTCCGCGACGTCGGTGGACCAGTTGCCGCACCACGTGGTTGCGCACGCGATGTACGGGCACTACTTCATGTTTCCCATTCCCGACATCGACCACACGGCCTACTGGCTGATCCTCGGCGCGAACCCGCTCGCCTCGAACGGCAGCCTGATGACGGCGCCCGACGTGGGCAAGCGGTTGAAGGCGATCCGCGAGCGCGGCGGCAAGGTCGTGGTGGTGGATCCGGTGCGCACCGAGACCGCGGAAGTGGCCACGCGTCATCACTTCATCCGGCCCGGCACTGATGCGGCTTTCCTGGTCGCGCTGGTGAATGCCGTTCTGGAGCTGGGACCGCCGAGCGTCGCGCGGTATGGCGAGCAGCTCGCGGGGCTGGACGCCGCGCTCGCCGCGCTGCGGCCCTTCGGCGTCGAGCGGGCCGCGGGGCAGACGGGAATTCCCGCGGACGCCGTGCGCGAGATCGCGCGCGAGCTCCATGGCGCGAGCGCCGCCGTGGTGTATGGGCGCATGGGCGTGTCCACGCAGCCCTTCGGAACGGCGTGCCAATGGCTGATCCAGCTGCTCAATCTCGTCACCGGTAACCTCGACCGGGTCGGCGGCGCGTTGCCGACGCTGCCCGCGATTGCGCTCACCGGGCCGGGCACGCGGCCCGGCGGGCCGGGCAAGTTCAAGTCGCGAGTCGCCGGCCGCATGGTGTTCAGCGGGGAGCTGCCCGCCGCGTCGATGGCCGAGGAGATCGAGACGCCGGGCGAGGGCCGCATCCGCGCGATGCTCACGATCGCGGGAAACCCCGTCTCCTCGACGCCCAACGGACAGCGCCTCGACCGCGCCTTCACAGGCCTCGACTTCATGGCGTCGATCGACATCTTCATCAACGAGACCACGCGCCACGCCGACGTGATCCTGCCGCCGGTGTCGATGCTCTCCCACGAGAACTACGACATCGTCTTCAACGCCTTCGCGATCCGCAACGTGGCGCGCATGAACCCGCCGGTGTTCGCGAAGCCCGAGGGCGGCAGGTACGACTGGGAGATCTACAACGCGCTCGGCGCGGCGTATGCCAGGGCGTCGGGGGTCGAGTTCAAGCCGCTGCCGCCGCCCGCGGTCCTGCTCGACGCCGGCCTGCGCGCCGGGCCGCATGGAAATTCGATCTCGCTGCAGGCGCTCGACGACGCGCCGCACGGCATCGACCTCGGGGCGTTGCAGCCCTCGCTCCTGCAGAGGCTCGAGACCCCGGACCGCAGGATCCATTGCGCGCCGGAAGCCTTCGTTGCCGACTTGCAGCGCGTGCAATCCGAGCTGATGGATCGTCCGATGCCGGGCGGGCAGCTGTTGCTGGTCGGACGGCGCCACCTTCGCAGCAACAACTCGTGGATGCACAACGCCCATCGCCTGACGAAAGGGCCGCGCCGCGACCAGCTCTGGATCCATCCCGCCGATGCCGCCGCGCGCGGCGTAGTCGATGAGGAAACGGTACGCCTGGCTTCGCGCGTGGGCGCGGTCCACGTGACGGCGATCGTCACGGACCGCGTGATGCCCGGCACGGTCTGCCTGCCGCACGGCTTCGGGCAGGGCAAGCAGGGCGTGCGGCTGGCGCTCGCCCGCGCGCTGCCCGGCGCCAGCTACAACGACGTCTCCGATGAGGCCGCGGTCGATCCGCTCTCGGGCAATGCGGCATTGAACGCGCTGCCGGTCTCGGTTTCGAAGCCGTCGTGAAGTACAAGGACTACTACGCGGCCCTCGGCGTGAAGCGCGACGCGACCGCCGACGAGATCAAGAAGGCCTACCGCAAGCTGGCGCAGAGGCACCATCCCGACGTGAGCAAGGAGAAAGCCGCCGAGGAGAAGTTCAAGGAGATCGGCGAGGCGTACCAGACCTTGAAGGACCCGGAGAAGCGCGCGGCCTACGACCAGCTGGGCAGCGGCTACCAACCGGGCCAGGAGTTTCGGCCCCCGCCCGATTGGGAGCAGCGTTTCCGCGGCGACGGGAAGGCTGCCAACAGCGGCTTCTCCTTCGACGACCTCGACCTCTCGGATCTTTTCGAGCGGTTCGCGTCGCGCGGTGGTGCACGACGCACCGAGATGCCCATTCCCGGGACTGACTACGAAGCGCGCGTGGAGCTGGGCGTGGAGGATGCCTTTCGCGGCGCGCAATTCGAGATGGACGGAAAGACCGTGCGCATTCCGAAGGGGGCCACCAATGGGCAGCGCCTTCGCCTGCGCGGGCAGGGCGGCAAGGGTGCCAACGGCGGGCGCGACGGCGACCTCTACCTCAACATCTCGCTCAAACCTCACCCGGTCTACCGGCCCGACGGCCACGATCTCTATATGGACTTGCCGGTCGCACCCTGGGAGGCGGCACTCGGGGCGGCGATGCAGGTGCCCACGCTGGCCGGTCCGGTGAGCCTCAAGGTTCCGCCCGGCACCGCGGCCGGAAGAAAGCTGCGGCTGTCCAAGCGCGGGCTGCCGAAGCCCGGCGGCGGCGAGGGCGATCTCTACGCGATCGTGCAGATCGTGAATCCGGCCGAGCTCGGCGAGCGCGAGCGCGAGCTCTTCAAGCAACTCGCCGAGAGCTCGAACTTCAATCCACGCGCCCACCTGGGCGGGGAGGGCAACCATGGCCACGGATCGCGATGAGGCGCTCTGGCTCCACGCGCAGCGGCAACTGACGATCGTGGAGTTTTCGGAGGCCTGCGGGCTGCCGCAGGAGTTGCTGCGCGACCTGGTCGAGTACGGCGCGCTCTCGCCCGCGGACCCTCAGGCGGCGCAGTGGGCCTTCAGCGCCCGCTACGTGACGAGCGTTCGGACCGCCGCGCGCCTCGGCAAGGATCTCGAGCTCGAGACGCCGGTGCTGGCGCTGGTACTCTCCTTCCTCGAGCGCATCGAAAACCTCGAAGGCGAAGTGCGCCACCTGAGCGCCCAACTGCAACATCCCTGGAGACCGAAATGAACCGCTTCGCCCCAGCCTTCGCCGCGGTCCTCGCCTTCGCCGCGGGCAGCGCCCACGCCCAGGTCGTGAAGATCATCGTGCCCACGCCGCCCGGCGGCGGCACGGACGGTTTCTTCCGCGTCGTCGGCAAGGAGGCCGAGCCCTTCCTCAAGCAGAACGTCATCATCGAGAACGTGCCCGGAGCGGGTGGCACGATCGGCGTGGCGAAGATGGTCGCCGCGAAGCCCGACGGCCTTACGCTGGCCGGCATCTGGAGCAGCCCGCTGACCGCCACGCCGCACACGTTGAAGGCCACGCCCTATTCGCCCAACGACTACGTCGCGGTGATCGAGCTCTCGCACACGCCCTACGTGATGTGCGTAGACGCGAAGTTTCCCGCCGGGAGCGGCCCCGAGC
>JBKJYC010000515.1:0-5395 GCA_046715885.1 Usitatibacter sp. | reverse complement strand
GGGGGGGGGGGGCGGGCCGGGGGGGGGGGGGGCCGCCGCCCCCCCCCCCCCCGGCCACGACGGCAAAGCGCATCACTTATTGACCGGGGACTCTGGATCCATCAGCAACGCGACGACGTCCTTGAGCTGGGCTTCCGTGAGGATCCCGTTGTGGCCGAACCGCGGCATGCTCGAGCATGCCGAAAACGCCTGCGAGTTGAAGACCCTGCCGTAGGCATAGCGCTGCATCTCTGGGGTGAAGCCGCGTAGCTTGCCGAAGTTGTAGAGGCTGGGGCCGATGGTGCCGTACGAGAGCTCGGCCTTCGAGAGCTGGTGGCACGCATAGCA
Source organism: Usitatibacter sp. (assembly GCA_046715885.1). GTDB lineage: Bacteria > Pseudomonadota > Gammaproteobacteria > Burkholderiales > Usitatibacteraceae > Usitatibacter. Next base: position 5,068 of record JBKJYC010000515.1, on the reverse strand, counting down.
GTTGGCACCATTTGGGTTCTTCGGGTCGTCGTTGAACTGCTTGCCGGCACCCGATTGTGCGATCCGCTCGCCCAGGCGCCAGTCGCCGAGGAGCTTCCCGTCGGCGGGGTACTTGATGAGCGCCTGTTGCTCCTTCTCGAGGCGCGCCGCAACTTCCTTGGGCAAGGGGTCGCGCTCCGCGAGGCTGCACATGCGCTGCATCTCGTCCTGGTCCAGACGGTCGAGCTTGGCTTGGCCGCGCTCCTTGAACGAGGCCTTCATCAGTGCGAGCGCCTTAGCGGCCTTCTGCCCCTCGCTCTCCTGCATCAGCGAGGCGCAGCCCACGGCGAGAGTGCCCAAGGCGACGAGGGTGATGGCGTGCGATTTCTTCATGTCTTGTCTCCGCTCAGCGCTTGATCGAAGGCGCGTTGAACTGTGCCCCGTTGGCGTTCTTCGCCAGGAACAACGTGAGCGCCACCGATGCTGGCGAGGCGTACTCCAGCTCCGGAAAGCGCTGCTGGCGGAAGCAGTCGTGCAGGCGCCATTGGAACGAGCGCACCTCGCCCTGAGAAACCCGGTACGCCGGCCACGACGTATATGCGCGCTGCGCGTCCGCGGGCTTGTTCAAATTGGGGAGGTCCTGGAGCCGGATGCGCTTGTCGTCCACGGCGTGGCAAGTCGAGCACGCAAAATCGTACGGCCCGCCGCGGTGGAAGAAGATCTTCTTCCCGATCTCGTAGGCCTCGACTTCCTTCGGATGCGTGACAGCGACCTTCATCACAATGCCGCGAGAGGCGCCCGTCACGTAGGCCACGAGGGCCTCCAGATCGGCCTTCTGGCCCGGGCCGCCGAAAGGACCCTTCTTCGCCTGCTCGGGCGTGAAGCCCTGCAGCGAAACCATGCAGCTCACGAGCCGCGACTCCAGGTCCTCCACCTTGTCCGTCTCCACGAAGTACTTCGGCAGGACGGTGTAGGCGCCCTTTATCACGCCAGGTCCGAGGCCGAGATTGCACTTCTCAAGGCTCGCGTTCTTCGGGCCGCGCTTCTGTTTCCACAGGGCCTCTCCACGCGCCTCCCAAAGCTCGGCGGGATTGCCATCGCCGAGAGCGGCGCGATAGCGCTCGATCTCTTCTGTGGTGGTACGCGGCTGCTGCGCGTTTGCCTCCATGCCTACAGAGGCACCAAGCATGCACAAAACTGATACCGCCCGGTTGATCCGGTTCACGTGACTCCTCCTTGTTGTGGTGAATCAGTGACGCGCGTAGGGCCTCACGCCCACTTCGATCTACTACGAGATCGTCGCCTCGTCCGTGCGCTTTTCGCCTTTGTTGTCCACCCAGGTAATGGCCACTTTGTCCCCCGGCTTGGCCCCGGCAAAGCGGAAGGACAGGAAGGGATTCTTCGACACCGCAGGGCCCCATTCGGCCGACATCACCGTCTTGCCATTGTGCGTCGCGGTCACGTTCTGGATGAACCATGCGGCAATCGCGGCGCCTTTCCAGTCCATGCGCTGGCCGGTCTCCAACTCGTGGCTCATGAGCACGCGTACTTCCACTTTGTCGCCCGCCATCGTGGCGCGAATCTTCATCGGATCTGCCATCTCAACCTCCGCAACCGCCAAGGGTCACTTTGACTTCCTTGGCATTGTAGTAAAACTTGCCGTCGGCTTTGACCAGCGCGATGACGTTGGATGTCTGGCCCATCTTCACGCGCGTGTTCACCCACGCCTCGGTGCCTCCTGGGATCGCGAAGCTGGCGGCCAGGATGTTGGGATTCTTCTCGACCAACAACGCCATCTGCTCCGTCTTGGGCAACTTGCTCGCGATCGTGAACGGTACGACCGCGCCGTTCTCGGCGATATCCGGCGAGGTGATCGTGATGTCCTTGCTTTCGGTGGCCGATGCGCCGCCCATGGCCTTGACCAGATCGTTGAGCGACTTGGTCTCGAACGCCGCCTTATTCCAGGCTTCGGCCCAAGCGCTCCCGGGCTTCAACAGCCCGGCCGCCATGGCGAGGCCCAGCACCGCCGCCCCGCCCGTTCCTTTCAGCGCTTCTCTTCGATTTCGATTCATTGGGTTTCTCCTCGTATCGGCTGGGACGACCACCCCGGCCTCTATTTGTGTTACCGCCATATTGCCGCCTGCTAATACTACCCGCCTTTCACCGCTTTGAAAGAGTTTATGCCGCCCGGCAGGGAACCGTACTGACGAAGTGCCGCTGCGTAGCCTCAACGCTACAATCCGGCTAGTGGTTGACTGCGGCCGATATGCCCACATACATTCCCCTAATGAGCCCTATCCCCCCCAAGCGCGCCGCATCGCCGAAGATCTCGAAAGACATCTTCGACCTCATCGGCAAGAGTGAGAACATCCGCGAGGCGAGCGCGGCTATGCAGGCGATGGCGCACCCATTGCGGCTGAAGATCCTTTGCCTGCTCGGCAACCAGGAGCTGCCGGTCCTCGAAATCGTCGATGCTGTGGGAACGACGCAAAGCAACATCTCGCAGCATTTGGCCGTACTGCGTGTCCAGGGCATCCTGGTGCCGCGCAAGGATGTCAACAGGGTCTTCTACCGGGTCGAAGATCCTCGCATCTTGAAGATGATCGCGCTCACGCGCGAAATCTTTTGCAGCTTTTGACCTGGTCCCGTGCCCCCGCCGCCGGGACCTACGCTCCGAAAAGAGTAGCTTGACAGGGGCCGCTCCATATCAGACATTCCTAATATGTCGCGCCTATCCCACGGAGGTAACCATGACGATCTCGCACGACAAGGAGCTTGACGCGTGTGGAATGAACTGCCCGCTGCCGATCCTGCGCGCGCGCAAGGCGCTCAATGACATGACGAGCGGACAGGTTCTGCGCATCGTCGCCACGGATCCGGGTTCGGTCAAGGATTTCGAGGCGTTCTCGAAACAGACCGGCAACGAGCTTCTCGGCCAATCGGCCACGGAGAAGGAATTCACCTTCTACATGCGCAAGAAGTGATCCTCCAGTAAGCAGGGGACAGGACCCCTGCCCGCTGTCCGGCGTTCCTCGGGCGTGGCCCTCAGGCGACACTACCGAAGCCCTTGTCGATGGCCCCGGCAGGCTCCTTGAATCCCGCGAGGCGACAGCCTTGGGCGACGGGCCCACCGGGGAGAAGCTTGTAGAGGTACTTCATACCGCCCTTGTGATGAAACTTTTCGCCAAGCGCATCGTGCAGTTCGCGCAGGTTGACAGAGGTTTCCGCGTGCCTCGCCCAGTATTCATGCAAGGCGCGCACAGCCTCCCAGTGGTCTACCGTGAGTTCAAGGCCTTCATCGCGCGCGGTGCGCTCAGCAGCCTCAGGGGTCCAGTCCGTCGGGGCGTGGGGAAATCCGTGATCAGGGCCCGAGCCACTGCCGGAAATCGCGTCCATAAGATTCGTCATGGCTTTATTCTCCATGGGGTGGCACGGCGAGAGAAGATCGCGAGTCTTTGATTGTATACGCGGCTCGACCCGGGAATGCGCGACTTTCCACAGCTTGTGAGCGCCGTGCAGCGCAACTGTGACATCTCCGATTCGCGGCACGCGGGCGACTACGGGATGTGCACCTTCCTGCTCAAGATGCGCGAGTACTACCGCTGGGAGAGCGAGCTGCCACTCGCGCACGGCCTGCCGAAGGATGAGCTCGGCGACTGGCTGAAGGGCCGCGAGCAGTTCTGGAACGCCATCGAAGGTGATGAGTTCATGCCTCTTCCGCTGGCTCGTGGCGAGGTCCACCCCTTCGAGGCCGAGGCCGCCAATCGCGAGCTGGTCCCGCGGGGCTTCGTGTACAGCGCGGGCTATGGGCGCATGCACAAGCCGATTTTTTTCCTGGGCAATTTGTTGCGATCGGAAGAGCGTGCCGGACTAACCATCCTGGTGTCCTCGTGCGAGCATGCCCGCGAGCTGGCGGCGCCGCCGGCGATGCTCCAGGGGCGCACCATCTTTCTGCGCCAGGAATCGGTTCGCCGCTACCTGTGGGAGAAGATCGAGGAGTGGCAATGGCGTAAGCAAGGCAACGCCATGGCGAGGGCGATGGCGGGCTACGATTTCATGACCGATACAGAAGATGCTCTGCAGCGCATGGCGGACAACCAGATGGAGGCCATGATCCTGCACGAAGTCGGAGAGGCGATGGCCGAAGAGCTGCTCGGCGTGGCGTGGCGCAAGATGATGATGTCGCTGACGCGCGCCCGCAGCGAATCGGTCGCGCGCGCGGTGCGCGACCTCCTCGCCGACTGCCTCTCGACCCTGCCAGGACTGCTCGAGCGGGCCGATCTGCCGGGGCTGCATTTTTACTTCGCGACATTCGATGCGCCGCGCCGCCAGTTGTTCCCGCAGGCTCCGGAGGCCTATGAGCACTTTCTGCGCTTCGGGACCGCAAGCCGGCTATGGCAGGTCGTGCGTGAAGGACAGGATCGCTGGCTGGCGACCGCGCAGGGCCTGCTCGCGCTCGACCCGGGGGCACGCGAGGGCGCCATCGAAGCACTCCTCGAGCCGGCGCGCGAATCCGGCGGCTAGGTGGGCGCCGTGTCCACCGTATGGTCTACAAGTTTCCGCATGAGGCGCACCATTTCCGGAGCTTCGATCTCCATCATCTGCTCGACCACCCACTTGTTCTCGCTGCTCGCCATCGCGTCGGACACCTGGATGGCGAAAAAGCGCACGCAGGAATAGTCCGGCTCTCCCCCGGGGTATTCGAAGGTGGCGTACTCCTCGAAGCGGGCGTTGAGCCGGTCGATGAATGGCTTGCGATATTCCCCCGGACCGAAAAGGTCCAGCTGATTGTTCTCCATGGTCACCGCCAGGTGGCCGGCCACCTGGCCGATGAGCGTCGCGCGGTCGGCCTCGCTCAACCTGTCGCCTACCGCGCGCTCGGCGAGCTGAATGAGAAAGGCGATGAACTCGGTGAGAACGTCGGTCACCAGCCGATCCGCGCCGAATCTAAATCCCTCATTTTCCAGGTGCTTGAAGATCTCGAGCGAAATCTTCCAGACGTTCGCGCCGATCACGCCCGCGCGGTCGGCGAGGCTGCGCGGGCCTTTCTTGCGCCAGCGGGTTTTGACGAGCGCCACGGAAGGGCGGG
>JBKJYC010000514.1:0-3266 GCA_046715885.1 Usitatibacter sp. | reverse complement strand
CACGCCGGGCCCCTCGATCGGGTGGGCCGCGTGGTCCGAAGCGCTTCCCTCGGCGAGCCCGTGGGCGCCGACGAACTTGGCACCCACGTCCAGGCCGGCGCGCCGCGCCACTTCGGCCCCAAGCACGGCCTGCATGTCGCCGTCGAACATCGTCCCGCGCGCGAGTCGGGCGTCGTAGAGCTTGAAGAAGGACGCGTCGGTGCCGACGATGCGAAAGCCCTTCACGCTGTCGCCCAGCGCAAGCGGCACGGCCAGCGCCACGAATGGGTTTTTCGAGAGCGCCTGCGCTTGCGCGAGCGGGATGTTTCCGGTGGGAATGTCGACGTGGTACACCGAGGACAGAATGAGCTGCAGGGGGCTGCCCTTGGCGCCTACCACGAGGTCGATGCCCTTCGCGTCGCGCTCCAGGCGGTCCTGGGTCTGCGACGTGAAGAGCAGCAGGAACACGATCGTCGCCACGCCCAGAGCCAGCAGGATCACGTGCAGCAGGGTGAGCAGCGGGCGCGCCGCGAGGTAGGCCCAGGCCAGGCGCGCCATGCTCACAGCTCCAGCCTCCGGGCGAAGCGCTCGCGGATGCGATGGTCGTGCGTGGCCACGATGAGCGCAGCGCCGCACGCCTTCGCCTGGCCCACCAGCAGCTCGATCGCCTTCTCGCAGTTGGCGTCGTCCAGCGCTGAGGTCGGCTCGTCGGCGAGGATCAGCGTCGGGCGGTTCACCACGGCGCGCGCGATCGCCACGCGCTGCGCCTCGCCCACGGAGAGCTCGCGCGCCCTGCGCGATGCCAGCGGCGCCGCACCCAGGCCGGCGAGCGACGCGTCGATGCGTGCATCGTCGTAGCGGCCCGTGGCGAGGCGCTGCGCCAGCCGCAGGTTGTCGCGCACGCTGAGCACGCCGATCAGGTGCAGGGTCTGCAGCACCAGGCCGATGTGCTTCGCGCGGAAGGCGTCGCGAGCCGCGCTCGCCAGCGCGGGCACGTCGTGCCCCGCCACGCGCACGTGCCCGGCCGTGGGCCTGAGCAATCCGGAAACGACGCTGAGCAGCGTGCTCTTGCCGCTGCCCGACGGCCCGATGACCAGGCTTGACTCGCCCTTGGGCACGTCCCACGAGGGCACCGAGAGAACGCGCCTCCCGGCGTACTCGTGGCGCAGGTCGCGAATTTCCAGCATGGCTGACCGTCCCTCACGCCACGCAGTAGGCGAGCCCCTCTTCGAACAGGCGCCGCGGAATGCGCCGGCCGATGAAGACCATCACGCTCTCGCGCGCTTCACCCGCTTCCCAGGGCTTGCCGGGCGTGCCGCCCATCAGCATGTGCACGCCCTGGAAGATCATGCGGCGCGGCTCGGCCTGGATGTTGAGCACGCCCTTGTAGCGCAGCAGGTTCTCGCCGTAGTTCTGCACCATCAGGGACAGGAAGGTCTCGATCTTCTCCATGTTCAGCGGGCGCGGGTCCTTCCACACGAAGGATTTCACGTCGTCGTCGTGCTCGTGGTGGTCGTCGGTCAGGAAGTCCGGGGCGACCTCGAGGACGGCGTTCAGGTTGAAGCCGCGGATGTCGAGGATCTCCCGGATGTCCGCCGCGCCGAAGTGGACCTTCTTCTGGTGGGCGCGCGGGTTCATCTGCCGCAGGCGCTCCATCAGCGCCTTGGTCTCCCCGTCGGCAACCAGGTCGGTCTTCGAGAGCAGCAACCGGTCCGCGAAGCCGACCTGCGCGCGTGCCTCGTCGTTCTCGTCCAGCGTCTTCTGGCCGTGCTTGGCGTCGACCACCGTGATCACCGCGTCCAGCAGGTATTGCTTGTGGATGTCCTCGTCCATGAAGAACGTCTGCGCCACGGGCCCGGGATTGGCGAGCCCGGTGGTCTCGATGATCACGCGGTCGAACTTGAGCTTGCCCTGGCGGCGCTTCTTGCCCAGGTCGCCGAGGATGCGTACCAGGTCGCCGCGCACGGTGCAGCACAGGCAGCCGTTGTTCATCTCGACGATCTGCTCGTCCTTGTCCTTCACCAGGATGTCGTTGTCGATGCCGGTCTCGCCGAACTCGTTCTCGATCACGGCGATCTTCTCGCCATGCTGCTCGGTGAGGATGCGGTTCAGGAGCGTGGTCTTTCCCGCACCCAGGAAGCCGGTGAGGATGGTGACGGGAATGAGGTCTTTGTCGGCGGCGGGTTGCATGGTCAGCTCGGGGGGGAAGGCGGGATGAACGAGTCCAGGATCTGGGCGACGCTCGATTCTTCAAGGTCGCGGGTGACGAACACCAAGCGCGTCCGGCGCTCATTATCGGGCCAAACGGCCAGTCGCGCCGGAGGGTACACCGTGTGTTGGACCCCGTGGATGGCGATCGGTGCCGCTTCCCCCGCGACCTGGACGAGGCCCTTCAGGCGCAGGATGCACTCCCCGCGCAGGTCGACCAGCGTCTCGAGGGCGCTCGTGAGCGCGTCCCAATCGACCGGCGCCTCCGCGGTCCAGGTGAAGCTGCGGATGCGCGCGTCGTGGCGGCCGGCGGCGGGCGCTGGGCCGGGCCGTTCTCCGGCTCCCAGCCAACCGCGGACATCCGGCTCGCCGCCCGCCGGGCGATGCAGGCCGGTATCGAACAGCCAGGCCGCATCGAGCACGCCCTGCGCGGCGCGCGCCACCCGGGCGCCCGGGTTCATGGCGGCAAGGCGCGCCTCGAGGGCCTCGACCGCCCCCGGCTTCGCCACGTCCGTCTTGGTGATCACCAAGCGGTCCGCGATCGCGGCCTGCTTCACCGACTCCGCATGCCGGTCGAGGGTGTCCGCGCCGTGCTCGGCATCCACCGTGGTCACCACGCCCGAGAGCGCGTAGCGCGCCGCGACCATCGGCAGCTCCAGCAATGTGGCCAACAATGGCGCGGGATCGGCCAGGCCGGTGGTCTCGATGACCGCGCGGCGGAAGTCGGGGACCTCGTTCGCGGCGCGCTTGAAGTGCAGGTCGCGCAAGGCGAGCACCAGGTCGCCGGCGACCCGGCAGCAGATGCAGCCGCCCGGGAGCACGACCACGTTGTCGCTCGCGGCGCGCAGCAGCGCGTGGTCGATGGGGATGTCGCCGAACTCGTTCACGATGATCGCGGTGTCGGCGTAGCGCGGGTCGCGCATGGCGCGATTCAGGAGCGTGGTCTTGCCGCTGCCGAGGAACCCGGTCAACACGGTGACCGGCGTCAGGCCCGTGGCGCTCACTTCTTCCTTTTCGCCCTCGGGTGCGCGGCGTCATACACCTTGGCGAGGTGCTGGAAGTCCAGGTGCGTATAGACC
>JBKJYC010000513.1:0-8701 GCA_046715885.1 Usitatibacter sp. | reverse complement strand
GCGTGAAAGTGCGTTACCTGCATTCGGACATCGACACGGTGGAGCGCGTGGAGATCATCCGCGACCTGCGCAAGGGGCTTTTCGACGTGCTGGTCGGCATCAACCTGCTGCGCGAGGGGCTGGACCTTCCGGAGGTTTCCCTGGTGGCGATCCTCGACGCGGACAAGGAAGGCTTCCTGCGCTCCGGGCGCTCGCTCATCCAGACCATCGGCCGCGCGGCGCGTCACATCAACGGCAAGGCGATGCTGTACGCCGACCAGATGACCGAGTCCATGAAGGTCGCGATCGGCGAGACGGATCGCCGGCGCGCCAAGCAGGTCGCATTCAACCTCGCGAACGGCATCGAGCCCAAGAGCATCTCCAAGCGCATCAAGGACCTGATCGACGGCGTCTACAGCCCCGACGGCGCGAAGGAGGCCAAGGCCGCCGCCCAGGAAGAGGCGAAGTTCGAGCTGCTGGGCGAGAAGCAGCTCGACGCCCGCATCCGCAAGCTGGAGAAGGAAATGATCGAGGCGGCACGCAACCTCGAGTTCGAGCGCGCGGCCCAGATGAGGGACGAGCTGAAGCGGCTGCGCGACCGGTTGCTGGCGGTGGGCGGGGAGGGTTGATGGAGAAGCGCTCGATCCTGGTGGTCTGCACCGGCAACATCTGTCGCTCGCCCACGGGCGAGGGCGTGCTTCGCGCGAAGGCCGGGCAGCGCGGGCTCGCCGACCGGGTCGACGTCGCTTCCGCGGGCACGCACGACTACCACGTCGGCGAGGCGCCCGACCCGCGCACGCTGCGTCACGCGACGAAGCGCGGCTACGACTTGAGCCGGCAACGCGCGCGGCAGGTTTGCGCGCGCGATTTCCACGAGTTCGACTACATCCTCGCCATGGATCGCTCCCACCTGCGCCAGCTGAAGGCGATCGCGCCCAAGGACGGCCGCGCGAAGGTCGGGATGTTCCTCGACGTGAGCGGTGCGTGGAAAGGCGAGGACGTGCCCGATCCCTACTACGGCAATCCCGAAGGATTCGAGCAGGTGCTGGACATGGTCGAGGAAGCGGCGGAACGCTGGCTGGACATTCTCGCCGGGGAGCTCGACCCGTCTGCCTTCAAGCCGGACCGAATCCGCTGACCTTTCGGGACGTCGCGCTACCAGCCGCCGCGTTTCACCCAGTCCTCGAGCATCGGGATGCGGTCATTGCCCCAGAAGGGCTCGCCCTCGACGATGAAGTACGGAGAGCCGAAGACCCCGTTCGCGAGGGCCGCGTCGACTTCGTTCTTGGCCCGATCCTTCACCGTGGGGTCGGCCAGCGCGGCCGAGAGCCCTCCGGCGTCGATGCCCACCGACTTCGCGACATCGACCACGACCTCGGGCGCGCTGATGTCGCGGTTCTCAACGAAGTACGCCTTGTAGAGCGCCTTCGCGAGCGCGCGCGCCAGCGCGGCGTCCCGGTCGTGCGCCCAATAGAACGCGCGCAGCGCGGCGACGGTGCCGATGGGGAACTTGGAGGGCATCACGAACGGCACCCCGTGATAGCGCGCGGAGCGCACGAAGTCGCGCTTCGCGTACGCGCCCTTCATTGGGATGTCCACCAGCGGCGCCTGTCCGGTGGCCTTGAACACCGGACCGAGCAGAAACGGGCGCCACACCACTTCGCGGCCGGCTCGCTTGCCGAGGTCGTCGGCAAGCTGGCTGGCGATGTAGCCGTACGGCGATGAAAACTCGAAGTAGAAGTCGATCGGTTTCGCCATGGGCTATTGCGACGGCGGGTTGTCGGGCGGGATGACTGCCGCACCAGGTTGCGTCTCGACGATCTCCAGGGGCCCGCTCTCGACCGGGGTGGCGCGGCGCCGGCGCGGCTTGGTACGGCGCGGCAACGCGTCGTCGAAGCCGGCCGGCGGGGCTGCAGCCGGAGCGGTCTCGACGATCTGCAGGGGCTCCGCCACGGGCACGGCAGCCTCGCGGCTGCGCCGGCGGACCGGACGATGCGCCTCGTCCTCGGCCGCGTCGTGCTCGCTCACCGCGTGGAATGCCACTGGCTGCGCGAAGTGGAGGGGAACGGGAGCCGGGGCCGGAGAAACGGGCGCGGATTGCGGTTGCGTCGCCGGCTCATCGAAATCGTCGAAGGACGGCGCTCGGGCCTCGCGTGGCGCGCGATCCTCGCGCGGCGGGCGGTCCTCGCGGGGCGCACGGGCTTCGCGTGGGGGGCGGTCCTCGCGTGGAGGGCGGTCCTCGCGCGGAGGACGCGCCTCACGTGGGGGACGCTCTTCACGCGCGGGGCGTTCCTCACGCGGTGCGATCTCGCCGGGCTGGTCGGAAGCGGCCTGCGCCGAGTCGAGCAGATCCGGCTGTTGCTGGGGATCGCGCGATTGATCGCCGCGGTCCGGGCGGTCGCCGCGGCCACGGCCGCGACGGCGACGCCGACCGCGACCGTCGCTCTCGTCACCCGCGGCCTCGCTGACCGGATGGGCTTCGAGGCGTGGCTGGTTCTCGGGCGCGGAGCGCGGCTCGCCCCGCGGAGGGCGCTGTTCTTCCTGCGGCCGACGCGGTTGCGGCGCGCCGGCTTCCCGTGGCTCATCGCGGCGACCCTCGCGCGGCCGATCGTCGCGTCGCGCTTCCTGCGCTTCCTGGGGCTCGCGGCGGCGATGCTCGCTCGAGTCGCGACGCGATTCGTCGCGGCCGGCGCGCGGGCCCTCGCCACGGCCACCTTCGCGCGGGCGGTCCGTGCGGCCTTCGCCTCGCTTCTGTTCCTGCCGACCCTCTCCGCGGCGGCCATCGCGTCGCTGCTCGCCGCCTTGGCGGCCATCGCGGCGGCGCTGTCCCTCGGAGCGCGCCGTCTCGCGGGGTGGCCGGTCCTCGAGGGCAGGGGTGGGTGTGGGCGTGGGTGCCGCGGCGGTGGGCTTCCGGAACCAGCCGAAGAGGCGGTCCAGGATGCCGAGTTCAGGAGCGGCCGCGGAAGCGTCCGGGGACGTCGCGGCGACAGGGCGTGGCGGCGGCGGCACCGACGTCGGCGTCACGGGCGCCGGCTGATCGGGCGTGATGCCCTTCACCAGTGGCTCGGGCCGCGCGACCTTGGGCTCCGTGGAGCGCGACGGCATTTCCGATTCCTCTTCGGCGGGCGCCACCGCCATCTCGTAGCTCGGCGTTTGCGCGTCGAGCAACGGCGAATCATGGCGCAGCCGCTCGACCTGGTAGTTGGGGGTCTCGAGGTGCGGGTTGGGGATGAGCAGCACGTTCACCTTGAGGCGCGTCTCGATCTTGAAGATCTCCGAGCGCTTCTCGTTCAGGAGATAGGTCGCGACGTCCACCGGAACCTGCGCGTGGATCGCGGCGGTGTTCTCCTTCATCGCCTCTTCCTGCAGGATGCGCAGCACGTGCAGCGCGGTGGAAGCCGTGTCGCGGATGAAGCCGGTGCCGTGGCAGCGCGGGCAGGGCGTATGGGTGGTCTCCTCCAGCGAGGGCTGCAGCCGCTGGCGCGAGAGCTCGAGCAGGCCGAAGCGCGAGATCTTGCCGATCTGCACGCGGGCACGGTCGTGGCGCAGCGCATCGCGCAGGCGGTTCTCCACCTCGCGCTGGTTCTTGGCGCTCTCCATGTCGATGAAGTCGATCACGATGAGGCCGCCGAGATCGCGCAGGCGCAGCTGGCGCGCGACCTCGTCGGCCGCCTCCAGGTTGGTGTTGAACGCGGTCTGCTCGATGTCGTGCCCGCGCGTGGCGCGCGCGCTGTTCACGTCGACGGAGACCAGGGCCTCCGTGTGGTCGATCACGATCGCGCCGCCGGCGGGCAGCGACACGTCGCGGCGATAGGCGCTCTCGATCTGGTGCTCGATCTGGAAGCGCGAGAACAGGGGGACGTCGTCCTTGTAGAGCTTCACCTTGTTCACGTTGGCCGGCATCACCGTGCTCATGAACGAAAGCGCCTGGTCGTATATGGCCTGGGTGTCCACGAGGATCTCGCCGATCTCGGGCTGGAAGAGGTCGCGGATGGCGCGTACCACCAGGGAAGACTCGAGGTAGATCAGGCACGGCCCTTTCTCCTCTTCGGCCGCCTTCTCGATGGCGTGCCAGAGCTGCAGCAGGTAGTTCAGGTCCCACTGCATCTCCTCCAGGGAGCGGCCGATCCCCGCCGTGCGTGCGATGAGGCTCATGCCTTCCGGGACCTGGAGCTGGTCCATCACGTCGCGCAGCTCGTTACGGTCCTCGCCCTCGATGCGGCGCGACACGCCGCCGCCGCGCGGGTTGTTCGGCATCAGGACCAGGTAGCGGCCGGCGAGCGAAATATAGGTGGTCAAAGCGGCGCCCTTGTTGCCGCGCTCGTCCTTGTCGACCTGGACGATGAGCTCCTGGCGCTCCTTCAGGTGGGTGGCCATCTTCGAGCGGCCGAACTCGCCGTCGTCGTTGACCATGAACTGCTTGGCGATTTCCTTGAAGGGCAGGAAGCCGTGCCGCTCGGAGCCGTAATCGATGAAGACCGCTTCGAGGGAGGGTTCTACGCGGGTGATGACGCCCTTGTAGATGTTGCTCTTGCGTTGTTCCTTGCCGGTGGTTTCGATGTCGAGATCAACGAGTTTCTGACCGTCGACGATCGCGACCCGAAGCTCTTCGGCCTGGGTCGCATTGAACAGCATGCGTTTCATTTTTTCTTTCTCCCGCGCTCGAACACACGGAAGAGGCCCCATTCTCAGGCGAGGCCCGGGGGGACGAATGACTTCAGAAGTCGGCTGTGTGCGGCGTCACGCTTTGGACGTGGGTAGGGGCGAATTCTGGGGTTCGTCGGGGTTCCTGCGGGAGCGACTGCTCCGGGCAGCAACCGGAATCTGTGCGTCGAGCGCGATTGTTACCGTTTTCCATCGCTGGCTTGGTCGGCAGGTGAGCGAAGTTAACCTGCTTGGGGCCGGTTCTGTGGCGCCCGGGGCCGACTGCTGAAGACCTTTTTCTCTTTGTAGAGGGTCTTAGAAATCAACGAGCTATAGTATATGCCCAATGGCAGTCGAAGGCAAAGAGCCGTCCGGCGCACGCGCCGGCGCCGCGGCGGTGCGCTACATCGAAGTCGGCGAGGATGAGGCCGGGCAGCGGCTCGACAACTTCCTCCTCGCGCGCCTGAAAGGCGTCCCGAAGAGCCGCATCTACAAGGTGATCCGCGGCGGGGAAGTGCGCGTGAACAGCCGGCGCATCGAGGTCGCTTACCGCGTCGTGCACGGCGACAAGATCCGCATCCCGCCGATCCGCGTGGCCGAGCGCGAGGATGCGCTGCCCGCCCCCCATTTCAAGCTTCCCATCCTGTTCGAGGACGACGCGCTGCTCGCCATCGACAAGCCCTCCGGCCTCGCCGTGCACGGCGGCAGCGGCGTAGCGCACGGAGTCATCGAATCGCTGAGATCGATGCGCCCGGAGGCGAAGTTCCTCGAGCTCGCCCATCGCCTGGATCGCGAAACCTCCGGCGTGCTGCTGGTCGCCAAGAAGCGCGGCGCGCTCATTGCGCTGCACGAGATGCTGCGCAGCCGCGACATGGACAAGCGCTACCTCGCGGGCGTGGCGGGCCGTTTCCGCAACGAGCGCCAGCGCGTTCGCCTCGCGCTTTCCAAGCGCGTCACCTCCGAGGGCGAGAAGCGTGTCTCGGTTTCCAATGACGGCCAGGAAGCCGAAACGGTCTTTCACCTGGTCGAGCGCAATGCCGAGTACAGTCTTCTCGAGGCGCAGCTGCTGACCGGCCGCACGCACCAGATCCGCGTGCACCTGGCGGCGCTGAAGCATCCGGTCCTCGGCGACGACAAGTACGGCGACTTCGAGCTCAACAAGGCGCTTCGCAAGCAGGGCCTGAAGCGCATGTTCCTCCACGCGGCGAAGCTCGCCTTCGCGCATCCCCTGACGGGCGAAGCGCTGGCGCTCGCGTCGCCGTTGCCCAAGGACCTCGAGGCCTTCCGACAGAAATGCCTGCGTACGACCTGATCGTGTTCGATTGGGACGGGACGCTGATGGATTCCACCGCCCTCATCGCTTCCTGCCTCCAGTGCGCATGCCGCGACATCGAGCTCGAGGCGCCGAGCGACGAGGCGGCGCGCTTCGTGATCGGGCTGGGCCTTGCCGACACGCTGAGGCACGTGGCCCCGGGACTGGACGCCGAGCGCCAGGCGCGGCTCATCGATCGCTACCGGTGGCACTTCCTCGATCGCGAGGCGCAGGCGCCGCTCTTCGACGGTGTGCCCGAGCTGGTCCGCGACCTCGCCGCGAGCGGCCGCCGGCTAGCCGTGGCCACCGGCAAGGCGCGACGCGGCCTGGAGCGCGCGCTGGAGAAGACCGGCTTGAAGCCTTATTTCGAGGCCACCCGCTGCGGCGACGAAGGCTTCACCAAGCCCCATCCCGACATGCTGCTAAAGCTGCTCGAGCTGACGGGCGTGCAGCCGCGGCGCGCGGTAATGATCGGGGACACGACGCACGACCTCGAGCTCGCCGCCAACGCGGGCGTCGATGCGGTCGCCGTGCTCTACGGCGCCCACTCCACCGAGCTGCTCGACACTCGCAACGCAGTCGCCCGCTGCGGTAGCGTGAGCGAGCTTCGCCGATGGCTCACGGCGAACGCGTGATCTGCTCCTCGGCGGCGCTCGCCGAGGGCGGCAAGGGCGTGCGTTTCGCCTTGGAGCCGGGAGACGCCGACCAGAAGGGCTTCGTGGTCCGCTTCGACGCAGTGCCGCACGCTTACGTCAACCGCTGCCCCCACGCGGGCACCGAGCTCGACTGGCAGCCCGGGGAGTTCTTCGAAGAGGCTGGGCTATACTTGATCTGTTCGACGCACGGCGCACTTTTCAATCCGGAATCGGGCCTCTGCATCGCGGGGCCGTGCCGGGGCGATTGTCTGGAACGCGTCGCCGTCGAGGAACGCGAAGGCCACGTGATCATCCCCGCGAGTCACCTATGACCGACCCCACGCCTCCCGCCTGGGAGCGCGCCGTGCTCGAGAAGATCGCCCTCAAGGCGCTCGACGAGCAGCGCCGCGCCCGCCACTGGAGCACGCTCTTCAGGCTGTTGTGGCTCTCCTTCGCCTTCCTGGTGCTGGCCGCGCTCCTGGGCTGGATCGGGCGGCCCGATGGCGACAAGGTGACCCTCGGCAGGCACACGGCGCTGGTGGAGCTGAAGGGCGTGATCGGCGTGGAGGCCAAGGCGTCGGCCGACAAGATGATCCAGGGGCTCAACCAGGCGTTCAAGGACAAGAACACCGTCGGCGTGGTGCTGCGCATCAACAGCCCCGGCGGCAGTCCGGTGCAATCGGGCTACATCAACGACGAGATCCGCCGGCTGCGCGGCAAGTATCCGACGATTCCGGTGTATGCCGTGGTCCAGGACCTCTGCGCTTCCGGCGGCTACTACGTGGCCGTGGCCGCCGACAAGATCTACGTGGACAAGGCGAGCCTGGTGGGATCCATCGGCGTGATCATGAGCGGCTTCGGCTTCACCGGCACACTCGAGAAGCTGGGCGTGGAGCGCCGCGCCTACACATCCGGGGACAACAAGGACTTCCTCGACCCGTTCGCGCCCGAGAATCCGAAACACCGTGAGCATGCGCAGAAGATGCTGGGCGAGATCCACGAGCAGTTCGTGAAGGTGGTCAAGGCCGGGCGCGGCCAGCGCCTGAAGGAGTCCCCGGAGATCTTCACGGGCCTCGTATGGACCGGCGAGAAGAGCGTCGAGCTGGGCCTTGCCGACGAGCTGGGCAGCCTGGAGTACGTCGCTCGCGAGGTGATCAAGGCGGAGCGCGTGGTGGACTTCACGCCCGACGAGAATTATCTCGAGGCATTCTCCAAGCGCTTCGGTTCCGAGGCGGGCGCGGCGCTCGCTCGCGCCTTGTCCGCCGCCGTCGCGAAAGAGTTTTCGCTCGGCGCCCGTTGAGGGCGCGACCGGCCGCATGGCGATCGGTTTGCCTCCAAGACCGAGCGATCAGCCGCCGCCCCTCGAGATCGACCTCGAGCTCGCGCGCGAGGCCTTCGACCGCACGCCCGTGGGCCTGGTCCTCGATTCCCCCGAGGGCATCTGCCTGCTTGCCAACCGCGCCTTCTGCGGGCTGATCGACTACTCCGCCGCGAGCCTGCGTGGCATGTCGTTTCGCGCGGTCACGCATCCGGAAGACCTCGCCCGCGACGAGGGCGCGCTCGATCGCCTGCGCGCCCACGGCGAGGTGCCGGACACGGTGGAGAAGCGCCTCATCCGTCCCGACGGCAGCATCGTGTGGGTCCAGCGCAGCACCTCGCTCATCCGCAGCGCGGACGGCAAGCCGCGCTTCATCGTGAGCGCCTTCGTCGACCTCACCGAGCGCCGTTCGAGGGACCGGGCGCTGCACCAGATGAACGCGTTCCTCACGGCGGTGGTCGAGAACTCGCCCATCGCCATCTACACCGCCGACAGGGAAGGGCGCATCACGTTCTGGAACCCGGCGGCGGAGCGCACGTTCGGCTTCACCCGCGAGCAGGCGATCGGACGGCGTGCGCCGTTCGTGCCCGAGACGAAGATGGCGGAGGCGACGCAGCTTCGCGAGCGCGTGCTGGCCGGGGAGATCCTCACCGGCCTGGAGCTCGAGCGCCAGCGCGCGGATGGCTCGATCATCTACATCAACGGCGCCGCCGCTCCCCTGCGCGACGAGAGCGAGGGCGTGACGGGCCTGCTCGTCGCCTGCGTCGACACCACGGAAGCCAAGCTCACCGAGAGGGAGCTCGCCCGGCAGCT
>JBKJYC010000512.1:0-6632 GCA_046715885.1 Usitatibacter sp. | reverse complement strand
CGAAAGCTCGGCATCGCGCTCGGCGCGCTCCTGTTGGCCGGCGCGGGCATCGGGGCGGGCTACTGGTTCGCCATGCATCGCATGACGGCTGAGATGAACGCCCAGGCCGCGGCCCCCGCGCCCGCCGGAAAGACGCCGCTCTACTGGCACGACCCGATGTACCCGCAGCAGAAGTTCGACAAGCCCGGGAAGTCACCCTTCATGGACATGATGCTGGTGCCCGTGTACGGCGATGACGGCGGCGACAACTCCTCGGTGGCCATCAGCTCGCGCGTCGTGCAGAATCTCGGCGTGCGTACCGCCGAGGCGAAGAAGGGAGCGCTGGTGAGGTCCGTCGAGGCGATCGGCACGGTGGCCTTCGACGAGCGTTCGGTGGCGGTCGTGCAGGCGCGCACCAGCGGGTTCATCGAGAAGCTCTTCGTGCGCGCTCCGCTCGACGCGGTTGCCAAGGGCCAGCCGCTGGCGGAAATCGTCGCGCCCGAATGGGCCGCGGCGCAGGGGGAGTACCTGGCGCTGCTCCAGAGCCCGAGCGCCAACGAGGCGCTGCGCGACGCGGCGCGGCAGCGGCTCGCCGTGCTCGGCATTCCGGCCGAGACCATCTCCGCCGTCGAACGGGACCGAAAGACGCGTGCCCGCATCACGTTGACCGCGCCTGTTTCCGGCGTGATCGCCGAGCTCGGAGCCCGCGAGGGCATGAGTGTCGCGCCGGGCGCGATGCTCTTCCGCATCAACGGCCTCGGCACGGTGTGGATCAACGCGGAAGTCCCGGAAACGCAGGCGGCCTGGGTGAAGCCCGGCGCCACGATCACGGCGTCGGTGCCGGCCTACCCGGGCGAGACGTTCACGGGCAAGGTGGCGGCGATCCTGCCGGAGCTCAGCGCGGCCACGCGAACGCTGAAGGCGCGCATCGAGCTGTCGAATCCCCTAGGGCGCCTCAAACCGGGAATGTACGCGACCGTCCAACTGGCCCCCCAGGGCAAACGCGACGCGGTCCTCGTGCCGAGTGAAGCCGTGATCCGCACCGGCGGCCGCAATGTCGTCGTCGTCGCGGACGCGGCCGAGGACGGCAAGCAGCGCTTCAAGCCGATCGACGTCGAGACTGGCGATGAGGCGGGGGGAATGACGGAGATCCGCAAGGGCATCGAGCCCGGGACCAAGGTGGTCGTCTCCGGCCAGTTCCTGATCGACTCCGAAGCGAGCCTCAAGGCGACGGGCGCGCGCCTTTCCGAAGCCCCCGCCGCGGAAGTGCATCGGGGTGAGGGCCGGGTCGAGAAGATCGGCAAGGACGGGGTGACGCTTTCGCATGGGCCGATTGCCTCGATGAAATGGGGCGACATGACGATGGACTTCATGCCGCCGGCCTCGGGCGTGCCGCCCGCGGTGAAGCCGGGCTCGGTGGTGAGCTTCGAGTTCCGGCCGAACGCGAAGGGCCAGTTCGAGCTCACCTCGATCGCCCCGAAAGAGGCGAAGAAATGATCGCCGGCCTGATCCGCGCCTCGATCGCCAACCGCTTCCTGGTCCTGCTCGCGACCATCATCGCGACCGCGTGGGGTGTGTGGGCGGTGGTGCGCACGCCGCTCGATGCGCTGCCGGATCTCTCCGACGTCCAGGTGATCATCCGCACCACGTACCCGGGCCAGGCGCCGCAGATCGTCGAGAACCAGGTGACCTATCCGCTCACCACGACGATGCTCTCGGTGCCGGGCGTGAAGACGGTGCGCGGCTACTCGTTCTTCGGCGACTCGTTCGTCTACGTGCTGTTCGGGGACGGCACCGACCTTTACTGGGCGCGCTCGCGCGTCCTCGAGTACCTGAACCAGGCGCAGTCGCGCCTGCCCGCGGCGGCGAAGCCATCGCTGGGCCCGGACGCCACGGGCCTGGGCTGGGTCTACGAGTACGCGCTCGTCGACCGCACCGGGCGCCATGACCTCTCGCAACTGCGCGCTCTGCAGGACTGGTTCCTCAAGTACGAGCTGAAGACGGTGGCCAACGTGGCCGAGGTGGCGAGCGTGGGCGGCATGGTGAAGCAATACCAGGTCGTGCTCGATCCGGACCGGTTAAGGGCGTACGGCATCTCGCACGGCAAGGTGGTCGAAGCGATCCGCAACTCCAACCAGGAGTCGGGCGGGTCGGTGCTGGAGCTCGGCGAAGCGGAGTACATGGTGCGCTCCGGCGGATACCTGAAGACGCTCGACGATTTCCGCGCCATACCGGTCATGGTGGGCGAGGGCGGTGTGCCGGTGCTGCTGGGAAGCCTCGCACGCATCCAGATCGGGCCGGAGATGCGCCGCGGCATCGCCGAGCTCGACGGCGAGGGCGAAGTCGCGGGCGGCATCATCGTCATGCGCTCGGGCAAGAACGCCCTCGAGACCATCGCCGCGGTGAAGGAGAAGCTCGAGTCCCTGAAGCCCGGGCTGCCCGCCGGCGTGCAGATCGTGCCGACCTATGACCGCTCGGAGCTGATCGACCGCGCCGTCTCCAACCTGAGGGAGAAGCTGATCGAGGAGTTCATCGTCGTGGCGCTGGTGTGCTTCGCATTTCTCTTCCACCTGCGCTCGGCGTTCGTGGCCATCGTCTCGCTTCCCCTGGGCGTGCTGATCGCCTTCATCGTCATGTACTACCAGGGTGTCAACGCCAACATCATGTCGCTGGGCGGCATCGCGATCGCCATCGGCGCGATGGTGGACGCTGCGGTAGTGATGATCGAGAACGCGCACCGTCACATCGAGTCCTGGCGCCATGCCCACCCCGGGAAGAACCTGGAGGGCGAGGAACAGTGGCGCGTGATCGGCGAGGCGGCCGGCGAGGTCGGGCCGGCGCTCTTCTTCAGCCTGCTCATCATCACGCTCTCCTTCATCCCGGTGTTCGCGCTCGAGGCGCAGGAGGGGCGGTTGTTCTCGCCGCTCGCTTACACGAAGACCTACGCCATGGCGGCGGCGGCGGGGCTCTCGGTGACGCTGATTCCCGTGCTGATGGGCTACCTCATTCGCGGCCGCATTCCCGACGAGAGGCGCAATCCGATCAATCGCTGGCTGATCGCGGCGTATCGCCCGCTGCTGGACCGCGTGCTCGAGTGGCCGAAGCTCACACTCGTCGTGGCGGGTGTGATCCTCGCGGCGCCGCTCTATCCGGCGCTGCGCATCGGCGGGGAGTTCATGCCGCCGCTGGACGAGGGCGACCTCCTCTACATGCCTTCGGCGCTTCCCGGCATCAGCACCGGCAAGGCGGCCGAGATCCTCCAGCAAACCGACCGGCTGATCCGCACCGTCCCCGAGGTTGCGCGCGTGTTCGGCAAGATCGGCCGCGCGGAGACGGCAACCGACCCGGCACCGCTGGAGATGGTGGAGACCACGATCCAGTTCAAGCCGAAGAGCGAGTGGCGCGCGGGCATGACGACGGAGAAGCTGATCGAGGAGCTCGACCGCACGGTGAAGCTTCCCGGACTGGCCAACATCTGGATCCCGCCGATCCGCAACCGCATCGACATGCTCGCCACCGGGATCAAGAGTCCCGTGGGGGTGAAGGTCGCGGGGACCGATCTCGCCGAGATCGATCGCATCGCCGTGGAGATCGAGCGCGTCGTGAAAGAGGTTCCGGGCGTCACGTCCGCACTCGCGGAGCGGCTCACGGGCGGGCGCTACATCGACGTGACGATCGACCGCCTCGCCGCGGCCCGCTATGGGATGAACGTGAGCGACGTGCAGGGCGTGATCTCGGCGGCGATCGGCGGGGAGAACATCGGCGAGACGGTGGAAGGCCTGCAGCGCTTCCCGATAAACGTGCGCTATCCGCGCGAGGTGCGCGATTCGGTGGAGAAGATCCGCAACCTGCCCATCGTCACCGACCGCGGCGCGCAGCTCACCCTGGGCACCATCGCGGAGGTGCGCGTCACCGACGGGCCACCCATGCTCAAGAGCGAGAATGCGCGCCTTTCGGGGTGGGTCTACGTGGACATCCGCGGCCGGGACCTGAAGTCCGCGGTCACCGACATGCAGCGCGCCGTCGCAAGCCAGGTGAAGGTGACCCCCGGCTACTCGATCTCGTGGTCCGGGCAGTTCGAGTACCTCGAACGCGCGACCGAGAAGATGAAAGTGGTCATCCCCTTCACGCTCATGATCATCTTCGTGCTGCTCTTCCTCACGTTCCGCCGTGCCGACGAGGCGCTGCTCATCATGGCCTCGCTTCCCTTCGCGCTGATCGGGGGGTTCTGGCTCATCTATCTCCTGGGACACGCTCTGTCGATCGCTTCGGTGGTGGGCTTCATTGCGCTCGCGGGCGTAGCGGCGGAGTTCGGCGTGATCATGCTGATTTACCTCAAGCACGCGTGGGAGCGCAGCGAGGCTCAAGGGAGGCGATCCGAGGCGGATCTTCTCGAGGCGATCCGCGAGGGCGCGGTGCTGCGCGTGCGCCCCAAGGCGATGACCGTCGCGGTGATTCTCGCCGGCCTCTTCCCGATCATGTGGGGCAGCGGCACGGGCTCCGAGGTGATGCAGCGCATCGCCGCGCCGATGGTAGGCGGGATGATCACCGCGCCTCTGCTCTCGATGTTCGTCATCCCGGCCGCCTATGCGCTGATGCGCAGGCGGCGCCTGCGCTCGAGCGCGGCCCGGCACCAAGCCGTGCCGGCAATCCCATGACGGACACCGAGGCCCTCGGGGCGATGGGCGTTCTCTATGCCGCCCTTTTCGCGGCCGAATGCGTACGTCCCTTGCGGCGCGCGACTTCGCCGCTGGTCCGGGCCGCTCCGTTGGATGCCGAAATCACTTCCGCTCGAGAAGCGGTGAGAGGACGTCCTTGATCGCTCGACTCATGGCTGGCGCTGCAAACGATTGCGCCGCCTTTCGCTTTCCAATCGCTACCCGCGCATGCCAGCAAGCCTGCTGCGAAGCATGCGGCGCCCGAAAATGGCGCCGCGACGAAAGCCCCGGAGCAGCGGCCTGCGCGAAGCTAGCCCGGCTCGCGCTGGCGCTGGTCTTCACCAGTTCCGGTGCGGCAGCAGCCACGCCGGGGTTGGTTGCAGCCGGCTGCGAGCGCGACCTCGTCCGCGTCGCGGTCGTCGAAGATGAGCTCGGCACGCTTCCCAGCGTGGCCGAGCAGTACCGGCTGTTGAGATTGCCTCCGCTCGGTACCTTGGCGAAGCGGGTCGTCGATGTCCATGCATGCCTCGAGCTTTGGGACGCCGCGGCGCCGGGAGGGCCGGGCGAGCCTCCCGCGCTTGTGTTCAGGATCAGGCCTTTGCGCATCTCATTGCGGGAGCGAAGCCTGGCGGCGAAGGCGGAAACCGCGGTCACGCGTTATATCGGGAGCTACCTGGGCACCGCTTCGGAGGACTTCCCGGTGGTGGAACGGGCCGAGGTAACCCTCGCGCTGCACTGTCCCGGGAAAAAGGGTCCTCGCAGCGAGATCACCGCCATCGACGAGGGCGGCGGGGAAGGCGAGCCTGTCCAGCAAGGCGCGCTCAGGCACCCGATCGACCTCAATGCCGAGCGTTTTGCGCGCGCCCTTCGCCAGGCTACCGAGGACGCGGTAGCCGAATTCCGGAAGGAGCCGGCGATGTGCGCCGCGTCGCCTCGATGATCCGGCGCTCTCTGGCGACGACGTTTGTCGCGGCAATCGCGACTATCCTGGGAGGGTGCGCTCATCTCTCTCGGCCCGAGCCGCAAACGACGGCAGATCCCGTCTACGATCCCGCGTCAATTCGCCCGGCGCGTCTCGCACTGGTGCTGTCGGCAGGAACGATGCGCGGGTTCGCGCACGTGGGCGTGCTTCGTGAATTGAGAGCGCAGGGCATCGAGCCCGATCTGATCGTCGGCGCAAGCGCCGGAGCGCTCGTGGGCGCGCTGGCGGCCTCCGGGGCATCCGCGGTGGAGATGCATGCGGCGGTCGATGCCGTGGCATTGAGGGGCTTCCTCGACCTGAGAACATCGCGGCGTGGGCTGCTTGGTGGCGAGGGGGTGCACCTCTTCGTCGATCAGCATGTGAAGCATCACCGCATCGAGGAATTCCCCGTGCGATTCGCGGCGGTGGCGGTGGATGCCGAACGCTCCTGCCTGCAGATCTTCAACAAGGGAGATCCCGGAAAGGCGGTGCAAGCCTCCTCGACAGTCCCCGTGCTTCTCGCGCCGCCCCGCATCGCCGGACGGCAGTATCTCGACGGAGCCCTGATCAGCCCGATGCCGGTGCGCGTGGCACGCGCGCTGGGGGCGGAACGGGTGATCGCGGTCGACGTCACCTTCGAGCCCGCGGAGCGCGGCACCTTCCAGATCATCGAGGCGTTCTGGCGGACCAGCCTGGTCACGCGATGGGCGCTTGCGGTCAACGAGCGCGTGGACGCGGACTACGTGATCAAGCCCGCCCTGCTGCCCGAGCCCTTGATCAACCTGGGGACAAGGCACGAATTGATCGAGGCGGGCGCCGCAGCCGTGCGCCGCGAGCTGCCCGCGATCCGCGATGCGTTGCGAGCCGCGCCGGTGGGTGTGGCAGGCAGCGTTCATCCGGGGCTCGAGGCGCTCTCGTGCGCGGAGCTCGGGCTTCGCGCGAGCAAGGCGGGAGGGTGACTTGAATCGACGAATTTCGCGACAAAAGTGTTTACCTTGTGGTTCGGGGTCGGCCTTCCAGTGGTCTTGATCGGT
>JBKJYC010000511.1:0-5431 GCA_046715885.1 Usitatibacter sp. | reverse complement strand
TGCAATATTTTGGGATGAACTATTGGGTCGCGCTGCTGGTGGTGCCGATTATGGTCGGCGCGTTCGGCGTCGCCATCGAGCGATTGTTCCTGCAATGGCTGTACAAGCTCGATCATCTTTACGGATTGCTGCTGACCTTCGGCCTCGCGCTGGTGATCGAGGGCGTGTTCCGCAACTATTTCGGCTCCTCCGGCCTGCCTTACCGCGTCCCGGACGCGCTGCAGGGCGGGCAGAATCTCGGATTCATGTTCCTGCCGAACTACCGCGCCTGGGTCGTGGCATTTTCGCTTGCGGTGTGCCTGGGCACCTGGTTCGTGATCGAGCGCACCAAGCTCGGCTCCTACCTTCGCGCAGCGACCGAGAATCCGGCGCTGGTTCAGGCCTTTGGCGTGAACGTGCCGCGCATGATCACCCTGACCTACGGCTTCGGCGTCGCGCTTGCCGCATTCGCCGGCGTCATGGCGGCGCCGATCTACCAGGTTAGCCCGCAAATGGGCTCCTCGCTCATCATCGTCGTCTTCGCGGTGGTGGTGATCGGCGGGATGGGCTCCATCCTCGGCGCGGTCATCACCGGCTTCGGGCTCGGCGTCATCGAGGGCCTCACCAAAGTGTTCTATCCCGAAGCATCCAACACCGTGATCTTCGTGATCATGGCCATCGTCCTCATGATCCGGCCCCAGGGCCTGTTCGGACAGCGATGACCGAGCAAACCGGCATCGACGCCGCCGCCTCCCACGATCCGGCCTGGGACGCGAGGTTCTTCCGCAACGCCTTCATCGTGATGATGGCGCTCTTCCTCGTGGCGCCGTTCGTGGTCTACCCGGTGTTCCTGATGAAGGCGCTGTGCTTCGCGCTCTTCGCCTGCGCGTTCAACCTGCTCATCGGCTTCGGCGGGCTGCTCTCCTTCGGGCACGCGATGTTCCTGGGGACCGCAGGCTATGCGAGCGCGCATTTCGCCAAGGTCGGCCTGCAGATCGAATCGATCACGCTGTGGAAGCTGGTGATCCCGATCGGCATCAACCTGCCCCCGTTCCCGACGGAGCTGGCGATTCTCGCGGCGGTGGTCGTTACGACCATCCTCGGCTTCATCGCCGGCCTGCTCGCCATCCGCCGCCAGGGGATCTATTTCGCGATGATCACCCTCGCGCTCGCGCAGATGGTGTTCTTCTTCTGCGTGCAGGCCAAGTTCACCGGCGGCGAGGACGGCATCCAGTCGGTGCCGCGCGGCAAGTTCCTCGGGATGATCGACCTCACGAACAATTTCGCCATGTACTACTTCGTGCTCGCGATCTTCACCGGCGGCTTCCTGCTCATCTATCGCGTCATCCATTCGCCTTTCGGCCAGGTGCTGAAGGCCATCCGCGAGAACGAGCCACGCGCGATCTCGCTGGGCTACCGCACCGAGCGCTATAAGCTTGCCGCCTTCGTGCTCTCCGCCACGCTGGCGGGGCTGGCGGGCGCCACCAAGGCCATCGTGTTCCAGCTGGCTTCGCTCACCGACGTGCACTGGACCATGTCCGGCGAAGTGGTGCTGATGACGCTCCTGGGTGGCCTTGGCACGGTGTTCGGCCCCGTGGTCGGCGCCTTCGTCATCATGGCGATGGAGTTCTACATGTCCGGGATCGGCGCCTGGTTCACGATCTCCATGGGCGTCATCTTCGTGATCTGCGTGCTCGCCTTCCGCCGCGGCGTCATGGGCGAGCTGGAGGCCTTTCTCAAGAAACGGCGCAACACCAACACAAAGTAGCGGGACGTTTGGGGAGTTGCCGTCCATTCCCGGCCGACTGCGAGGCCGGGACGCGCCCCCGTTTGACCAAGCCTCGGGGCGCCGGGTCGAACGGTCACCCGGGTCGCGCCTCGCCTCAACTCGCATGTTTAGTTGGTTAGGTACCATTGACGGATGGACAGGAACCGCGCGAACTACGCGCCACTGACACCCATCTCCTTCCTCCGCCGCTCGGCGGAGGTCTTTCCGCAGAAGCCCGCCGTCATCCACGGCGAGACGGTCCACACCTACTCGCAGTTCGCCGAGCGCGTCGCGCGCTTCGCCTCGGCTCTGACGCGGCGCGGCATCGGCCGCGGCGATACCGTGGCCGTCATGGCGCCGAATGTCCCCGCGCTCCTCGAGGCGCACTACGCGGTGCCTGGCCTGGGAGCCGTCCTGAACGCGCTCAACTACCGCCTGGACGCGCGCGCCATCGCCTTCTGCCTCGAGCACGGCAAGGCGAAGGTGCTCATCACCGACCGCGAGTTCTCGCCCGTGGTGGCGGAAGCGCTGCGCCTGGTGAAGACGAAGCCGCTGGTGGTGGATATCGACGATCCGCTGGCGGAGGGCGGCGAGCGGCTGGGGAGCCTCACCTACGAGGCGCTGCTGGAGGAGGGGGATCCCACCTTCGAGCTCCCCGGGCCCGAGGACGAATGGGATTCCATGTGCCTGCTCTACACCTCGGGCACGACGGGAGATCCGAAGGGTGTGGTGTACCACCATCGCGGCGGGTACCTGAACGCGCTCGGTAACGCACTCGTGTTCGCGCTCTCGCCGCAGTCGGTGTACCTATGGACGCTGCCCATGTTCCATTGCAGCGGCTGGACCTACACGTGGGCGGTGACGGCGGTCGGCGGCGCGCACGTTTGCCTGCGCAAGGTTGATCCGGCGCTCATCTTCCCGGCCATCCGCGCGCATCGCGTGACGCATCTTTGCGGCGCTCCCATCGTGCTGAACATGCTGGTGCACGCGCCCGAATCAATGAAGCAGCGGTTCGACTGGCGTATCGAGGTCGACACGGGCGGTGCCGCTCCGCCCTCGGTCATCATCGCGGCCATGGAGAAGATGGGTTTCCGCGTGACGCACCTCTACGGGCTCACCGAGAGCTACGGCCCCGCGACCCTGTGTGCCTGGCAGGAAGAATGGACTGCGCTGCCGCTGGAAGAGCGCGCGCTCAAGATGGCGCGGCAGGGCGTGCGCTACCCGACGATGGCCGACCTGCAAGTCGCCGACCCCGAGACCGGAATCGCGGTCCCCTCTGACGGCATGACGATCGGCGAGTTGATGCTGCGCGGCAACACCATCATGAAGGGGTATCTCGAGAACGACGCGGCCACCGACTCCGCGTTCCGCGACGGGTGGTTCCACACCGGCGACCTCGGCGTGCGCCATCCCGACGGCTATGTGGAGATCAAGGACCGCTCGAAGGACATCATCATCTCCGGCGGCGAGAACATCTCCTCGCTCGAGGTGGAGGAGTGCCTCTATAGCCACCCGCAGGTGATGGAAGCGGCGGTCGTGGCACGGCCCGACGAAAAATGGGGCGAGACGCCGTGCGCATTCGTGACGCTGAAACCCGATTCCGTCGGAACCACACCCGAGGCCATCATCGCCTGGTGCCGCGAGCACCTCGCGCGCTTCAAGGTGCCGAAGACGGTGGTGTTCGGTCCGCTGCCCAAGACCTCCACCGGCAAGATCCAGAAGTTCGTACTGCGGGACCAGGCTCGCAAGCTCGGGAAATAATTAATTGGGGGTCAGACTCCAATCTACGTGGGGATGCTGCGCCGCGCGCCGGCCTCGGTGGCTTCAACACCTGGGTGGGGTACTTCGACAGTGGAGCCACGCGCAACGCGATGCTCGAGGGCTTCATGAACTCGCTCGAGTACAGCAACCGCTTCCTGCCGTAGCCTTGGCGCCCCCTGTCGTAGCTCGGACGTCCATGAGAAGGACACTGAGCCGCTTGTTCAAGGTAGCCCTGCTGGCGAGCGCCCTGCCGGCGCTCGCCGTCACCTTCCAGGTGGCCCCCGGCCGCCAGTACGCGCAGATCTCCGCGGTCCAGAACCTGCTCAATCCCGGCGACGTGGTCGAGGTGGACGGCAATGCGACGTACGGCCAGGTGCTGTTGACGCGCAGCGGCTCCGCACAGAACCCCATCATCATTCGCGGCATGGCAAGCGGCGCGCAGCGCCCGGTGATCAACGCAGGCGGCTTGGCGGATGCGTTCCGCATGGACGTAAACCACTACGTGGTCGAGGACCTCGTCATCTCCAATGCAAGCACGCGTTGCGTGTACTTGCGCGGGACCAACCTCACGCTCCGGCGTGTGGTGGTGCACACGTGCCTCACGCACGGCATCCTCGGCTCCGACACGCTGACCGGCGACATGCTGCTGACGGAGGTCGAGGTCTACAACCAAGGGAACCCGGCACTTGTGCCTCCCGCAGGGGACGGGCACCACCCGATATACATCTCCACCGACCAGGTCGCCTACCCGAACGCGGTGCTGCGCATAGAGAAGAGCTGGATCCACGACAACCATTCCGGCAACTCGATCAAGAGCCGCGCCAAGACCCTCAAGGTCTTCCACAACTGGATCGAGGCGACGAACCAGCAGGCGAGCGTGGTCGAGCTGCTCGGACCGGACCCCGAGGGCGTGGAGTTCCTGTATCCCCCGGGCGTCGGCCTGTGCCCCGTGCCCAACGGCACGAACGACGCGCAGTTGTGCAACGGCGAGGTCGTCGGCAATGTCCTGATCGCCCGCAGCAATCGCGCGCTCATGATGCGTCTGGGCAGCGACGGCACGGGCGACTCCCGCGGCCGCTACCACGTTGTCAACAACACGTTCATAGCCAACGGCACGTTCAGCACCACCAGCTCGGCGATGATCCGGGCGTTCCGCGCGATCCAGTCGATCGAGCTGCACAACAACATTTTCTGGATCCAGAACGGCGATTCGACCGCGGTGCGCATCGTGCGCGATGCGGAGGCCCAATGGGAATCCGGCCGCCGCGTGACCGGCACGCGCAACCTCGTCACCGGAAGCGCATTGGCTTACACCCAGGAACCGGCTGCCTCCGCAATCCAGGGCCTCACGAATACGATCTTCGTCCCGACCACCGCCCCGATCTTCATGAACATGAGCACGGCCGTCCTCGCCGCAGGCGCCAACATCGACGTGCGCCTCCAGTCCACGTCGCCCGCGCGCCTCGAGGGCAACTCGGGCAGCACGACGACCGCCGGTTACCAGATCCCGAATCCGACCAACCTCCCGCTGCTTCAGCCTCCGAGGATGCGACCCTCGCCCGGCACCTTCGCAGCGACGGCACGCCCGAAACCCACCGACGACAACGGCTTCGTGGTGCCGAACGACATCAGCATCGGCGCGTACGAATACATCTTCGTGCCGGCCGGCCTCGACCCCGCGTCGGACCAGGACAACGACGGCGTACCCAACGGCGTGGAGGTCCCGGAGGGCCTGAATACGCTCACGAGGGACAACGACATCTTTGCCGGCGCAAGGCTCTTCGCGATGCAGCAGTACCGCGACTTCCTCGGGCGCGAGGGCGACGCCGGCAGCATCCAGAACTGGACCAACCAGATTTCCGCCGCAGCGATGACGCGCCCGCAGGTGATCGGCGCCTTCTTCGATTCCGTCGAGTTCCAGAA